>JAYEKN010000100.1 GCA_034661015.1 Candidatus Cloacimonadota bacterium | reverse complement strand
CTAATTAGAGCCTGTCCGTAAAGTAGCCTTTTCGAGAAGTCACGGACCATTCCGTGACGAATTGAAAAAATTATCTATTAAGTTAATTGGCGTTATATTTGTGAGTTGGAAAATCTTAAGTCAAGTTCAAAAAAACGGAACTTAACTCAAGATTTTCCTTTACGGATGCTAACTAATTATAAAACTTATTTATGAAAAAAGAATATCGATATCAGGGAGTATCAAAGTCCGGTAAAAGCATTCAGGGAATTGTATTGGCAAGCAGTAAAAAGAATGCTAAAAATACAATAGATGTAATTGCAAAAAAATACAAATTAATCATTAATTCCATTTCTCCCAAAAAAAATTTTATCTATTATGTGAAAAAGCCGAATGGGAAAAAGATAAAAGGAAAACAGGAGGCATTTTCAAAAGAGGAAGTGAAACGTGCTTTAGCAAAAATCGGGCATAAAGATGTAAAAATTGAACCTGTTTTGATAGACTATAGAGCCAAACCTCCTTTTGCAACCATCCTTAATTTTATTAATCTGAGTTCGTTTATGCTAAAAGAGAAGATGGCTTATTCCACAATTTTGAGAATATTAACGGAAGAAGAAACCAATCCAACTCTTAAAACTACCTTAATTAACATTGAAAGGGATTTGAAAAAGGGCAAAGAAGGTACTGACGTTTTCGGTAGATATTCTGATATTTTTGGAAAATTTCCCGCTTACATGCTTGGTCTTGCTACAAAGAGCGGAAATATGGCAAAGGTTTATGAGGCTACAGCAAAATTCATGGAAAGGGATATGGAATACAAAAAATCCTTGAAACAAGCGTTAATGACCCCTGCGTTAACGGTTGTGGGTATGATAGGAGCAGTTCTTTATTATATAATTAAAATTTTTCCGGCAACTGCAGAGCTGTTTTTGGGATTTGGGATAGATCTGCCACCTCTTACTGCCGGAACTTTAAAATTGAGTGATTTTTTCGGGGCAAATTGGTGGTGGATGATATTGCTTTTTGCTATTCCCGCAATCTCATTTGCATTTTGGTCACGAACCCCAAAAGGCAAAATTTGGAAAGATGGATTTATTATCAAATTACCCGTTATTGGTTCGATATTACATAAATCAAGTATAGAGATATTTTTTCGGGTTTTTGCTGTCGTTTATAGTGGAGCAGAAAATAATATTGAAACCATCAGAACATCAGCGGAGGCGTGCAGAAATGCTTATATCGAAAACGGGATAAAAACGATAACCATTCCACTTATGCTTAAAGAGGGTGAATCTCTTGTCCCGGCACTCGCAAAAGCAAAAGTTTTTAATGACCCAACCCTAAGCCGTTTAAAAACAGGTGCAGAAACGGGCAATGTGTTGCAGTCCGCTAAACAAATATCCGCTTTTTATGAAAAGGAAACTACCTATAAAATGGAGAATGTCATTGAGTCCATCCAATCCATTATCGGTGCTTTTATCGCATTTGTGATAACTGCGTTAACCATTGTCTCGGCAGAAATTGCCACAATTTCTCCTCCAACACCAGGTTTGTAATTATGCCAAAATATACAAGATTTGGAAAAATATTGATTGATAAAGGTTTTGTTGATCAGGCAACCATTGATCAGGCAATAGCTATACAGAAGGAAGAGGAAAGTTATCCGAACCGCCGTAGATTGGGCGAAATATTGGTCTCGGAATTTGATATTGACCATGATAAAATATTTAAAGTATTAGCCGATTTATATGCTTTCCGAAGTCTGGCAGTGAGCGTTAAAACAATAACTGAGGAACAAAAAAAGCGAACAAAAGAGATTTTAACAAAATTTCCGGAGGATTATAAAAAGTCATTATTATACAAAAACATATTACCTTTTAAAATTTCGAAAGGTAATAAAAAGCAGCTGATTCTTTTAGCTGCAGATCCCACCAACAAATTGGTCGAACAGCTCCCGGAAAAAACTGAGTTCAGACGCTATGAAGTAGTTTATTGTCCCCTAAAAAATGTGCAGGAATTAATTGTACTTATTGATCCGCAAAAGAATGAATTTTTGGATTTGCTAGCTGAAGCCGGAGAACAAATTGCTGACATGGAACAACTGGATGATGGGAGTAAGGAAAATGTGGATGAATTTGCTCTGGACGAAGAAATAAATAAGAGTTTGCTCGTGAACCTTTTTGAAGCCAGCCTTGTTGAAGCAGTTCGTAAAGGCGCTAGTGATATTCACATTATTCCTTATCAAAAATCCAATATTGATATTTATCTCCGCATTGACGGTAAACTCACACTTTGGATTAGGCAGGAAAATACGTCACCGGAAGCTTTAGCAGCAGTTGTGAAAGATCGTTCTGTCGGGGTGGATAGATTTGAACGCGATACTGCTCAAGATGGATTCGCTCAGCGTTTGGTTGATGAACACATGATCAGATATCGAATTTCCATCCTCCCCCTTACTTCATCGGAGTATGAAAGACGATTCGAAAGCGTAGTTATCCGGGTAATTGATGACAGAAATGTGATTACGGATTTGAGAAAGTTGGGTTTCCAAAAGCAGGCAGAGATGGATTTTCTTAATGCAATTAGTAAATCACGTGGAATTGTCTTGGTAACAGGTCCCACCGGAAGTGGAAAAAGCACGACTCTGATGGCAGCCTTGTGCCAAATAATTGATCCTTCCAAAAATGTACTAACGTGTGAAGATCCTGTTGAATACATCATTGATGGGGCGCGACAAATAAAAATCGGGAATAAATTAACCTTCGAGCAGGCTGTCCGCTCGATCCTGCGACATGACCCCGATATCGTCATGGTTGGTGAAATTCGTGATAAAATCACAGCCGAAACATCTATAAAATTGGCAAATACAGGGCATCTTACTTTTTCCACTTTGCATACTAATGATGCGCCCAGCGCTATTTCCCGGCTTTATAAAATGGGAATCGAACCATTTTTACTGGCTTATGCACTAAACATAATTGTCGCCCAGAGATTAGTCAGAAAACTTTGCCCGTATTGTAAAAGAAAGTTGCCAAAGGAAAAATATCCCGTTGCTCTATCACTTGGTTTGAAGGAAGAGGATTTTGAAAAATACACAATTTATGAACCTGGCGATGGTTGCGAAAAGTGTCACGGTGGCTATAAAGGCAGGTTGAATATTTGCGAAGCATTATATTTTTCTCATGAAGTGAGACAAGCAGTGGTTGAATCGGGCGAAGATATTGATGAAGATAGAATTCGAGAAATTGCAAGTAAGCAAGGTATGTTGTCTTTGCTCGAATCCGGTTTAGACAGAATCAGGCATGGACTTACAAGCATTTCTGAAGTTCAATATGCAACTTCGGAGGATTAAAACATGAGCGGAACTCAGATGTTACTGGTGCTTTTAGCAACGATATTATTTTCCACAATTTTTATTTCTACATATAACAATATGTTTAATATGGTAGAACTTGCTTATCAAGAATCTTTCATTTTTCAAGGATTGAAATTAGCCGATAAGTATTTTCAAAAGATAGAAGCAGAAACCTTAGGCGAAATTTATACTTTTTCTGAGATGAATTCAATTTATTCTAATTTATCGGATACTACATTAATAAATGGTATCGTTTTTCATCATAATATTCAAGCCAATTATTGCGATTCCATAGGGAATGATGTAACCCCAACCAGTTCTTACCAAAGATTTGACATCAGTATGTGGGCTATACCGACTTCCAATGATACAATTTACATTGGTACAAGCACCGATCCGTTAAGTTTATTAATAACAGAGATGGAGTTTTAAATCATGGGTAGTCTATTGGATGCTATCGGCGCGGTTGCAATTGGAGGAATCTTGCTTGTATCTATGATCACTACATTGTATATGATGCAAGCAAATGGTAATAATTTAAATTCTCTAATAACCCTTATGCAAATTAGCGAAGATGTTTCTTCTGCTATTGATTCACTTTATCTGTCTAAGGTTGGTTTGGGAGTTACCTCTTCTTCACCAATTGTTGCAACAAGTAGTAATAGCTTCGAGTTTTTAACAAAAAATCCGGTAACTAATTTAACAGATACAATCAAAATTATTCAAGAATCTGCTGATGTTTGGGGTTACCCCTTGAGTGTTTATCGTAATTCTGTTTTGGAATTAGGTCCTTTCTCGCTTAAAGACTCTCTCGATTTTATATTTTATGATCGCTCGGAAACGGTAACCACGACCGTGGATTCAATACGCTCTGTAAAAATGACTGCTGAATTTACAAGTCCCGCCATTCCGACAACATCTAGTCTGGTGAATGTAAATAATAAAATAATTATATGGAGATATTTTAAAAATCTTTATATATGAAGATGAAAATAACAAGTTCTGTTAGTAAATTTTGGGAAAAAGAAAGTGAGATATTATGGGTAAATTAGTATTAATTGTAGTTATGTCACTTATAGTAATCTTTGGAGCAATTATGGTATCTA
Source organism: Candidatus Cloacimonadota bacterium (assembly GCA_034661015.1). Classification (NCBI taxonomy): domain Bacteria; kingdom Pseudomonadati; phylum Candidatus Cloacimonadota; species Candidatus Cloacimonadota bacterium. The sequence continues at coordinate 14,815 of JAYEKN010000100.1, read as the reverse complement.
TCGGAAACCGATCCACAGAAATTCCTGAGTTATTATCAAAAAAACAAGCAGAAATACTTGGAACAAAATTAGCCAATTTTGCTTTAACTTTTGCCATAAGGAATCTGATTGATAATAAAGTTGATCTATCACCCGATACAACTATTAACTATGGCTATAATAATTTTGCAATACTTAATGGAGCTGGTTCTATTGACAGTATAATCTATAATATGAATTCCTCTCTGGATACTGTTCAGGTAATTTGCAAAGTGTCTTACACAGTGGCTGGAAATCAAAACCATCAGAAACGAAGCGCTAATCTAAAAATCACCTCCTCTGGTGCAACAGCTAACCTTGATAAAGCTATTGTTACCAATGGGACAATAAAACAAAAAGCAAAAGCATCTATTACAGGCGGTATTTTGGAAAATCAATCTCTAACCCTGCAAGATATATTTGGTGTATCCAAAGCAGACTTGAAGAGTTTAGCTATGGATGATTATTCATACTTTGTAAATCCGGGCAACCACCAAGCTATTGGAACGACTCTAACTTGGATGGACGGTGATTTTCATCCAAGTTCGTATTGGACCGGCTCTGGAATATTAATTGTAGATGGTGATTTCAAGATGTCGGCTCATGCTCAGTTTGATGGCATACTTATAGTTTATGGAAATTTCGAAACAACAGCTTGGAGTAACATAAATGGAGCGATAGCTATATTATCCACAAATGAATCAGAACTAAAAGCTCATGTTGAGGTAGTAAAGGATACATCACTGGTCCAAGGTGGTTCTATCGTTGTGTTAAATAATTTCAGACAGTTTCAAATAATAAATTTGGAGTAGAATGAATCCGTTATCAATTTATTTAATCAAAAATAGGATATAAGATGGGTAAACTTGTTTTCATTGTCCTTTTATCTTTAATTGTCATCTTTGGAATTATGTTTGTGACAACTGGGGATCGTATGCAAGAAATACCTAATATAGTATCCCAAAAACAAGCTGGTATAATAGGACAAAAACTGGGAAATTTTGCACTTGCATATGGGATTAAACAATTATTAAATGGAAATGTTGTGTTTGTGGACTCAACTAAAGGTTCGATTAATGATTTTGAGATTTTGGTTTTAGAAGATGGTTCGGTTGACAGTATTGTTTATAAAAATGAACCCAATGGTTCGATTGGCATATATTCTTATGTTAAATGTACTGTGGCAGGTACAACCTACAAGCACTCTTCCTCTACAAAAATAGTTTTTTCCTTAGATGATAGTGGACTTTCTAATATTACGGCAGCTATTGTATCCGGTGGTTCTATTGAGGTTAAGGCTCACGCATTAATTGATGGTTCGGTTGTGGAAGATAGCACTTTTAATTTCGAAGAGATTTTGGGGATGACACAAGAAGAAGTGATAGCAGAAGCTCAATCTAATAATAGTTTTATTTCATACCCCGCAAATAATGAACCCATGCCGGATAGCTTAACATGGATGGACGGTAATTTAAAAATTCAAAGTCAGTGGACGGGCAATGGAATTCTTATCGTTAATGGAGATTTAACCAGTACTGCTCAAGTTGAATTTAATGGGATATTAATTGTTTTTGGAACCTTAACCATTGGTGCTCATTCTAATATCAGTGGCTCGATTTTTGTAGTCGGTGATACAAGTGCAGGTGCTCATGCCACTATTTCATTTGATGCCGATAGTATAGAAGATGCCTTTAACAATTTACCTGTTTCGGTTAATTATGAAATTTTGGAGTGGAGTGAATAAATATTTTAAAAGAGATAACAACAAGGTAATTTTATGAACGAAGACAAAACTACTAATTTTCATAAAGAAGTTTCTCAATTGTGGATGATTGTACGCTGGTTTATAGTTGTAATCCTTTTTGCAATCGCTATAATTCAAGTTGCGGGATTTGAAAGGATAGAAACATTAATTCTCATTACAACTTTCTTTGGAATTACTGGCTTGAACATTTTATTCTATTTACATATTACCATAACAAATTCTCTGATAAATGCATTACAAATAATTTTCGAGATCATTTTTGCTACTATTGTTGTTCATATTACCGGAGGAATAGCAAGTGTTTTTATCTGGATATATTTACTCCCGGTTATAACTGCAAGTTTGACTGTAAAATCATTGGGTGGTTTTATCTCTGCGTTAATTGGAAGTATGAGTTTGCTTTTCCTGATCCTTTTATATAAATTCGGATGGCTTCAGCCAATTACCCCAAATATTTTGATAAATTCAAATACGGCTGAACTTACAGTATTTATTATTTCTTATACGGGTTTGTTTGTGAGTATAGCTGTTCTTACCGGTTTTATGAAGACATTTATAAATGAATTGATAATAACTGTGCGTAAAAAAGCATTGCAACTTAAACAGGAAAGTAGCAAAATATTAAAATCAAATAATACAATAGAATCATTTCAAAAGGACATTGCCAAAATGAAAACTCTCATTGATTTGTGTATTCCAATATCAAATTTGGATCATGATATCAACACTCCCCTCACGGTTGTTTCCTTAAGTATGCATAATATAGAACTTGCCGCCAATAAATACGAGGATGAACGGTTATCAGAGACATCAAATCATATTGCAGAATCAATTAACAGGATAAAATATTTATTAAAACGGATTAACAAATTAAAGGATAATGAATTTATAATAAAAGCAAAAGCGAAAAACAAACACAGTTATGAATCGGGGGATGAATAATGAAAAAAAATATATTAGTTGTAGATGATGAAAGAAGCATTCGTGAACTTTGTAAGGAATTTCTGGAAGATGCAGGCTTTAAAGTCAGCTTGGCAGTTGACGGGAAAAACGCTATGCAAAAAATTGAATTTCGGAAATTTGATCTGTATATTGTGGACTTGACGATGCCAAGAATGGATGGTTTGGATTTATTAAAAAATATTTTACGCATTCAACCAGCGGCAATAGTGATAATCCTTACCGGACATTCCTCAGTAGAGGATGCAGTTGGCATTGTGCAAGCCGGAGCATATAAATACTTGGCGAAACCGATTCAGGCTGCTGAATTGCTGGAATCTGTGAAAAGCGGTTTAGAGTTTGGTCTTTCATCCAAATCATCCGGTACGAGTGTAAAACCAGCTTCCACATTTAACTTAAATGGGATAGCACTTATGCTGAATGGTTTTTCAACGATTGATAAAAAAGAATTTTTGGCATTAGGAAAAATTCAAAGATATGAACAGGGCGAAATGATACCGGTTAGAACAAAGGATGAAGCATCAATTCTTATTGTGGAGGAGGGTAAGATATCAGTTTGGTTAGAAAATATTTCTGTTGACTATCTTCACAAAAACGACGTGTGGGGTGAAGAAAATTTTCTATTTTCCAGTTCGGTCTTCGCAAAATTAAGAGCCGACACCGTTGTAAAAATAAGCAGATTAAGTCGGAATAAAATTTTAAATTATTTTGTTTATAAAAATGAGAGATTATCGAAACGATTTATGATAAATATATCAAGCAGTCTTTATTTTAAATGGCGAAAAGCTTTACAAAGAAATATTCTTCACAAATTAGCTACCGGATCAACAAATTTTTAGAATGATATAGTATAGTTATGTAATGGCAATTCAATATGAAGATTAATCGTCGGCTGGAAATTTTTTTCCACAATTAAAATTTTCTCTATCAGAGAAGATGTGTTGTTGCGGATCCAAATAGAAAAAGAGGTTCAAATGCAGCTAACATTTATAAAAGAGATTGAAAAAAACCTAACGGAGTTTATGCGTGGTGGGGAGCGGATACGTTTGATTGATAATATTTTATCTAAAGAAAAATCGTGGATTGAAGAATCGGGTGAAAAGATAAAAGTTCTTTTGGAAAAAATGAGGCTTTTAAACGCCTCTGATATTGACATTGGCGGTTCAAACTCCGATTCTAAAATCTGGTTTAGAATCCACGGGATAAAATCTCCGAATTACGATTTGCCCCAGTTTAGCGATGATGAGATTACTTGCCTGTTATTGAGCATTCTATCCGAACAACAAAAGAAAATTTTATATGAGAAAAAGAATATTGATTTTTCGGTTGGGTTACAGTTTCCCGGAGATGAAAAAATGTCACGCTTCCGAGGTGATGTTTATTTTGAATCAAATTTATTAGTTGCGAACTTCAGAAGAATAAATCAAGAACTCTTTCCGATAAGTTCTTTAGAATTTCCTGAAATGATCATAAAACGCTTAAATCTTACAAATGAAAAATCCGGTTTGATTTTAATTACGGGTATTACCGGCTCCGGCAAAAGCACTACTCTTGATTCGATTGTAAATATGAATAACGAGACCAATAAGGCTCACATCGTTATTATTAGCAACCCGATCGAATATATCCATAAATCCAAAAAATGTATTATTCGGCACCGTGAAGTTGGCACAGATGTATTATCGTTTCGGGAAGGAACGATTCAGGCGTTGCGGCAGGACCCGGATATTGTTGTGGTGGGTGAAATGCGCGATGCGGAAACTATCGCAACTGTTTTGGAAGTAACCGATAGTGGTCATAAAGTGTTTAGCACGCTTCATACGAGCTCTTCTGTGGAAAGTATTCACAGAATTATTGCTGAATTCCCTCCTAAAGAACAAACCAGAATCCGCTTTAGATTAGCGGATACACTTAAACTTGTAATTTCTCAAAAATTGATTCCAACTCTCGATGGTAAATTGACAATGGCAAAAGAGATTCTTTCAGTTACCAATTCCGTTAAAGCGGCAATTAAAAATAATAATATTTCTGAGATATTTCAAATGCTCTCCGAAGGGAAAAAACATGGCATGTTTACCTTGCAACAAGATTTATTTAGACTTGTAAAAAAAGGCAAGATTTCATCCAAAATTGCAATGGATTATTCTAACAACAAAAAACTTATGCTTCAACTACTAAAGTATTAATTATGGCAATAAAAAATACGATAGGTATATTTAAAGACGGATTAAATGTAAAGGTAGCACAGCTAACCCGTACCAAAGACGGGATAAAAATTATTCGGTTGGATGAAACACAATTATCCTATCCTTTTTATTATAAAAGGGTTGAAGAATATGAATCGGATGAACTTCCAGAGGAGATGACTGAAGAATTGGCAGAATTTGAGGACGAAGAAATAAAAATACCTGAATTGACCGAAATTGAAGAAACCGACAGTATTCAAGAGATTAATGAAGAAGAGGTATTGTCGGGCAAAAACGATTTGCAGAAGCTTCTTCTAAATTTCCAGCTTAATAAATCAATTTTCGCTTTAAATGCAAATGATGAACAAATAGTAACTCAGGAATTTCCTCCTGATTTTGCAAAAAGATCTATTAATAAACGATTGCAAAAAGAGCTTCTCACAAAAGAAGAAAGAAAGAAAAAGCAGTTCTCTATTGATCATATAAGGGGAGAAGATAATCAAATTCGTTCCTATTTGCATAAGGGAAGATTCGATTTATTATCAGCTGTCAAAGATATAAATCCGATAATTTCAAAGAAACAATTTATTTTTAACCACATCGAACCAAATGAAATATCGCTCTTGAATTTCATACGTAATAATCTGGAATTAAATGAGAAGGAATATACCACTTTCCTTTATATTGGTCAAGAATTCAAAATAGGGATGATATTTCAGGAAGATAAGCATGTAAAAAATTTTTCCATAATCGTTCCCGAGACCCAAACCGGTAATATACTTCAACCCATATTTTCAAAAATCCTTTTGGAGCAGGATAGTTCGGATATTCCGGCAACCCAAAATATTCTAATTGCAGGTGAGCGTGTATCCGATCAGGATATTGAATATTTACAGGAAAACTGCGGGGCGGAATCACATGTGCATAGATTGGAACTTAAAAATTTTAAGGAACATATTTTGCCAAATGATGAGAATATTACTCCGGAAAAAATCGCCCGATACATCATTCCAATTTCACTTGCATGGAGAAGTTTAGAGCCGAAAAACGAAAATTTTTATACCATCAACCTACTCCCCAAAAAAGTTATTGAAAGCCAAAAGCATTTCAGATTAAGTTGGCATGGCTTTATAGTGTTAGCAGCAATTTTCTTTTTTACTTTATCAGGGACCATAAAAAATATGAACATACGGCAGCAAATTTCAAAAAAAAAATCTAATTCACATATTTTGAATGCCAAACTAATAAAATTCCGTGACCAAATAGCCCGGTATAACAAAATTGAAGCAGAACTAAATGCTCTTAGCGAAAACCTGAAAGTAATTGATCAGGTAAAAACAATACGGAATAGCTGGCACTATATACTGCCCACATTGAGTAACTATTTCACTAGATATGGTTTAAGTTGGATTGCCCGAATTCAGGGAGCAAAAGGGAATTTTAAGATAGGTGGATTCACTACAAACAGAAAAAATATTATAGAATTCTCAAAAATGTTTCCCAATTGCCAGATTGGAAATATTAAACATATTGACATGCAGGATATGACTATCTGGAGCTATTTGATGACTTTCAATTATCCTGATTCAATATATTTGACTCCGAACCGATCTGTTACCAAACCTCCTTCGGTAAGCAAAAGTAAAAAAACGGTTGACAAAACGTACAATCAATTAGTTCGGCTTTACCTTTCGCGTGATTTTGCCCCTGCTTATTCAGGATTGAAAGCATTCATAAAAAAGAATCCGAACAGCAAATTCTCCGATTCGGCTCATTACCTTATGGCAGAATGTTTGTATCAGCAAAATGAAGTGAAGAAAGCCATAGAAATTTTTAGAGAAGTTTCACAGTTGCAAAACAATAATAAAAAAACAGACGCCCTTATGATGCTGGGTAATTGCTATTTGACGCAAGAAAAAAAAGCACAAGCAGTGCAAACCTGGGATAAATTGATAAACGAATTTCCCCAAAGCCGATTGTCCAAAATTGCTAAAATGAAGATAAAAAAGTTGGGGCTATAATTATGTCACATACACTAAGAAATACAATTGTATTAGCAATTCTGGCGATTATCGTTATAATTGTCGGCTTAATAATCAATGGCTCAGTCGGGAAAGAATTGAGCAAAATTCAATTGATCAATAAAGAAAAAGTAGATCAATTGGAAAAAATAAAGAATTCAAATCCCAATCTTGGAAGCCAAGATGATCTTATAAAAGAACTCAAGTCAATGAAAGAAAGAGTTCTAAATAATAATAAATTAATTCCGGACAAAAACAATCCGATCGGTACATATAAATATTTATTGAAAATTTGCGATTATTATTGCCCTGATCTTATGTTCGATTTTGATATTATTAATTCAGGAAGCAATGACACGACATCGTATAATACTTATGAAATTTCGGGTGATGCAAAAGTGCAATCGGTTTACAAATTCATCAACCAAATTGAAACACAGCCTTTGCTGATGACCATCGAATCAGTCAATCTCACTGCCCCATCAAAGACCTATTCCGATACAATTGATTATCAGATAATATTCAAAGCCCATTATATGGCGGGGGGAACCAAACTAACGGAGATTCCTTTTTATAGTAATAATTTTGCTTCGTTAGGGAAAAATCCATTTCTTCCCCAAATTCATCCTCCGAGTAAAACAGAGTTGGAAAAACAAATGGTTGATATTGAAAATGTCTCAATGATTGGAATTGCGGAGGACAAAATATTTGTCGAGACATCAAATGGATTGATTGTAACTCTTTCTCCGGGGGACGGTGTTGCTTTTGGTTATCTTGAGAAGATTGATGTGGTGAACAATCAAGCAATTTTTAACATCAACAAAATTGGTATCAATAAAACAAAAATACTCAAACTTTATAAGGAATAATCATGAAAAAATTCTTGTGGTTAATTTTATTTATTTTCTTCATTACAAATATTTATGCAGTTCAATCTGAACCCAGAACATTTTCCGATGGCACGGTAACCATCCTGAAAAGCACAACTTTTCCTCAAACGATTAGCATTTTGGAAACAATGGCAGAGCAACACGAAAGAAAGAAAATAATAAATCTTACCCCGATAACCGATCCCATAAATTTGCCGATAAACAATTTAAATTGGAAAGCCGCTTTGCAATTGATTGCAAAATTTCACAATCTCACGATTGAAGAACTTCCCTCTGCGTATGTGTTAAAAATTGCCGAAGAAGAGGAGGGAATAGAAGAAGATGAGTTCACGAAGTTGTTGCATACAAAACAGGTGCGAATTAGTTCGGTATTTTTCAAAGTTGACCGTTCATTTCTCAATTCAGTTGGCATTGATTGGTCAACCTTAATCAACGGCTCGGTAGAAGCTTCTGTGGGTTTTAAAGGTGGAAGTCAAGTGGCATCTGATATGATCACAGCTTCCGGAGGTACACGAATAGAAAGTGGTGATATCAGGATTGATATTAACGCTCTTCTAAAAGTAATTGAATCTTACGAACTTGGCAGTGTGATCGCCAGACCGAACATCGTAGTCCTTTCGGGAAAATCCGGTGCTATTCAGGTCGGTGAAGATTTCTCGGTGAAAACTGCAGATGATGCCGGAAATATATCCGATGAATTTTTTTCAACCGGAATAATAATGAAAGTAAAGCCCACAATTATCGGCAAGGGGGAACACGAATGCGTATATCTTACTGCCACAGTAGAAAAGAGTTCTGCTGTGCCGGGTGATTTGAGCACTGTTGTTCACAAAAGCGAATCACAAACCGAATTGATTCTTTTCCACGGTGAAGAGACTGTGATTGGCGGACTTTATGATACGGATTTTACCACAACGAGAAGTGGTATTCCTCTGCTAAAGGATTTACCTTGGTGGGTTTTTGGACTTCGCTATCTTACGGGATATAGCAAGAAACAAAAAACGGTTAGAGAGTTGATCATAATCATTAAAGCAGAAATAATTGATCCGCATAAAAGAAACAGAGATCAGCTTTCCACTGAAAAAATAATCCAAAATGAAAAGGCAAAAAATAAGAAAATGGATTCATTACAAAAATCTTTTTTAAAGGAAAAAAATGAATAAGATTATTTCTAAGGATAGAACACAGATGAACACTGATCAAGCAGACGAACGCATGATAAATTATTATAAAAATATCAGTGTTAATCACTCCTACCTGCGTTCTTCTGCGTCGAATTTTTCTACCAAGGATCACATAGTAACGAAAGGCAAACAATTATTCTGCTTCTTTTTTCTTTTCATCAGTATCCTGTTTTGGGGATGCGGTGGAAAATTAACCGCTCCTCCGGATGTTGAAATGCCATCAAATCTTAAGCTAGAACCGAAGATAAATGATAGTACTGTGAAATTAACTTGGGATTACATCACTTCTTCCGATGATACTATCAGTTTTATTCTGGCAAAGAAAACCGGAGCAACTTCGTGGTATGAATTTTATGCAACCATTTCTACAAAAATTTTTATTGATAATATAAATACATCGGATTCTTTGATTTACGCCTATAAAGTTAGAGCGTATAATCAAACCAAAAACGAATTTTCCTCCTATTCAAACATTGTCGCCTATTTTTCCGAAATTACAAAGCCCACCGATTTGATCATTACTCAACCTTCTCAATTCACTTTGCAGCTGAACTGGCAAGATAATTGTGAGGGTGAAGAAGGATATGTGATTGATAAAAAAATAGGAAATGATAACTGGGAAAATAGTTACAAAATTCTCGGTTCCGATTCGCATTCGTTTGAAGACAGCACTCTTCTTTTCGAGCCGGTTTCATACCGGGTTTCAGCATTTACCGGAGATAATTCCTCCGAACCTGCCCAAAATCAAATTATCCCCAACTTGATGGCTCCCACAAATTTGCAACTATCTGTTCTTGATAATAATAAGATTGAAATCTGCTGGAATGACAGCAGTTCGAATGAAGACGGCTTTCTCATTGATAGGAAAATCGGCGAACAGGATTGGATACAAGATTTGATAACTATCCCAAGCAACACCACTTCTTATGTGGACGATATTACATTTCCCTGCGGAACTTTTGCTTATCGAGTTCGGGCTTTTCATGTAGAAAATGACACTACATTTTATTCTTGTTACAGCAATGAGGAGCAGATAAATATTCATCTGAATCTTACCGGTTCAATAGGCACTGTTGGGAATTCCAATCAGGTTTTTGTGCTCAGCCGAAACTCTTTTGAAAGATATGCTTTTATAGCAGATAATTACAATGGTTTGGTAGTAACGGACTGTGTAAACCCAAGTTCACCGAGCCTTGTAACCACTTTTCCTCTGCCGGATAGGACTATTTCTGTTTTTGCAAATGAAAATTATGCTTATGCTACAAATCGCAATGGTGGTTTTAATATTATTGATATTACAAATATTGATAGCCTTAATTTGGTCGAAAGTTGTCAAACGGCTGGTGTCCATAACGATGTAGTAATTTCAGACGGTTTTGCCTTTATTGCCGATGGTGAAATCGGGCTTTCGGTAATTATTGTTTCCGGTCCTCCGCATCTTATCACAAGTTTGGATGTCGGCGGGGATGCAAAAAGTCTTTGCATCCAAAATAATTATGCTTATGTTGCCACAGGATTGAATGGTGGTTTGGCTGTTGTGGATATATCCGACGTGCAAAATCCCGCACAAGTCGGGAATTTGCCTTTTTCCGGAACTGCTCAGGATATTTTTGTAGAGGGAAATTATGCATATTTGGCTAATGGTGAAAGTGGGCTGGAAATTATTGATATTTCAGATCCGAATAATCCAACCTCGGTTTCAAATTGTCAGACAGGTGTTTTTGCAAAAAGTGTTCAAGCCCAAGGAAATTATATTTTTATCGCAGATACGGAAGTTGGTTTGATCGTTGTGGATGTTTCAGAGCCAACTAATCCGTTTATACTAGGAATTTATGAGATGATAACCCAACCAAATTCAATCTGTTTGTCCGGTAGTTACGCATTTTTGTCAGACAATGACGGGTTGAAAATTGTACAAATAAGCCCATAGAAAGGAGCAACATTGAATAAAAACGTTTTTCATAATACCGAAGTTAATCAAAAAAAAATAACTAATATCATTGGAGGAACAATGAAAAGAAATCTATGCTTAACCGTATTTGTAACGCTACTTTTAAGTAGCAGTGTATTATTTGGAACCATAATTGAGGTTCCGGATGATCAAGCAACGATCCAACTCGGCATTGATGCAGCGATTGCCGGAGATACTGTGTTGGTTCACCCGGGTACTTATGTAGAAAATCTCACTTGCACAAAAAATATCACTATTGCTTCTCTCTTCATCACTACCCAAGACACAAGTTATTTGGACTCCACAATAATTGATGGAAGTCAGACTGCCGGTGTTTTTATCTTTACAAGCTGTGACACAACCGCAAGGCTGACCGGATTTTCAATCACAAACGGAAACGCATCCGATAGTTATGGAGGTGGTATTTTCCTTAATGATTCTGATCCGAAACTCGACAACCTGAAAATATTTAACAATACTGCTACTTATGACGGTGGTGGTATTATCTGCATCGCATCAAGTCCCACCATCTCAAAAGTATTGATTTATGGCAATACTACAGAATGGCATGGTGGCGCAATTTGTGCTTACAACAATTCTTCTGTTAGTTTAGATCATGTAACAACTGCCTACAATATTGCTGCCTCAGATGGTTCAAATCTTGCCTGCTTGTATAATTCATCTTTCTCAATCAATAATTCTGTTGTCTGGAACGGGAGCCCTCTTAATGGTATTTATACCGTTTCTTCCGGAAATGTAACTGCAACTTATTCGGATATTTACGGTGGAACAGGACAAAGCTATTTTGGCACGGGTTGCATAGATTCTAACCCTCTTTTTGCAAATGCCAGTGCCGGTAACTTCCATCTTACCTGGGCAAATATGCCTACCCCGGATTCCACAAAATCTCCGTGCATTGACACGGGTGATCCGGACACATCCCTTGATCCGGATGGTACAAGAGCTGATATGGGAATGTATTCTTATCACCAAACCGGTATTACCGGAGTTGTAACCCTGAACGGTGGTTCGGGAAGCGTTGAAGATGCTTTGCTAATTGCAACCCTATCCTCGACCGGCGATACTATTTCGACAGCCAACCCGGACGCTTCCGGTAATTATCTTTTAAATCTTGAAGCAGAAACTTATGATCTTGTGGTAAGTTTAAGCGGATATGTAACCAAAACATATACAAATCTCGTGGTTTCAAACCAATTAATAACCCAGGATGTTACTCTGTCTCCTCCTCAACCCGGAGAAATTATTGGAAAAGTTGATATAGACGAAGGAATAGGAAATGTTTTGGAAGCTGAAATTACTGCGGGTGATGAAACCGTGAATCCCTATAGAGTATATGACTTTAATGATATTTTCCTATACTATGAATACACAATCGAAATTATTTCCGGAACTTACGATGTGGTTGCCACTTTAGCCGGTTATTCAGATTCGACCATAGTAAATGTACCTGTAGAACCAACCCAGCAAACAACCGATCAGGATTTTGTATTGCAACTGATTAAATTTGAGGGTGATGTAACCGGAACTATTACCCTAATAGATGGAACGGGAAATGTGGAAGATGTAACTGTTTCGGCTGATACTACTTCTTGTCATCCTGATGCAAACGGCGATTATGTTTTAACGCTCCTAAACGGTACTTACGATGTTACGGCAGCTCTGGACGAATATACCTCCATTACTATTGAAGATGTGGAAGTTTATTCTGACCAAGCTACCGAGGATGTTGATATGACATTGATAAATTGGAATGTGATTCCCGGAACTCAATTTGTAACCACCTATTATGCAACCACCTCCCAGAATGGTGAATTTGTTTTGGGGACAGATCCAAATACACAAATGGTAGCAATCGGACCGGCAAGCGCTACGGATTATCGTGGAATTGCAGAATGGCATACCGGAAATCATCCTTTATGGTGTACTGATTTACATTATTACAGTCTCGATGGTTATTGGTATATTACAATAGTTAGCAATGATAATTCAACTACAGAGACGATCAATTTTAAATTATATAACTCCGAAGATGATAGCCTCTACACTTGTAATGAATCCATATTTTTCTATGATGATCCCGATACTTGTGATTACACTGCTGCCGATTTCACCTTACCTTCCGAGAATGATACTTTGCAATTTGACTTAACCGAAGATTGGAACTGGATTTCTTTCAATTCGACTCCGGGAAACACTGCCACAAGTACAGTATTCAACGAACTTACTCCCGCAGATATTTATCAAGTAAAAAATCGAACTCAGTCCTATACTTACTTTAATCCGGGTGGTTGGGTAGGCGGCTTGGTAAACCTTTCAGAAGGTGACGGATATCTTGTAAATATGCACAATTCTTATGATGATTTTACTTATGTCGGCAAAGCAATAAATCCTATCGTATCCCCGCTAGATCTTTCCACAAGTTGGAACTGGATAGCCTATCTTCCCAAAACTGCAAATGAGATTTCCGTAGCTCTTGCGAGCATCAGCAGCAAAGCAACGTGCATAAAAACGCAAACCCAATCTGCTGTTTATGATGCGGGATGGTTTGGAGACTTGACTCAGCTGGAACCCCAAAAAGCCTACAAAATATGTATGACGGAAGAGGAAAATTTGACATTTCCAGCGAATTCTGCAAATCGTACGGCTTCCTCTGTCAGCACTATCGTTATATCAAATTCTGCTGGTTGGGAACTGATGAGCGGAACCCCCTTCAATATGATCGCTATGACTGAGATATATCTGGGCGAATCAGAAATTAGCAATCCTGAAAAATATGAAGTCGGAGTTTTTGATCTTTCCGGAAATTGTCGCTCTGTCGGAGTAAGAACGAATGGGGTTTGGTACTTTACAATTATTGGTGAAATCGAAGGCGAGCAACTTATTTTCAAATTGTATGATGCCCTTAACGAGACAGAATATTCAAGCGAGAACCAAATTACGTTCTCCAAAGATAGTATCGAAGGCTCTTCTGATTCTCCATTTGCCGTGCATTTTGAGGGCAACGAAAATAGTATTGAAAAATTTGTCCTTTATAATGCGTCTCCAAACCCGTTTAAAGCATCAACTGAAATCAATTATCAGATTGCTGAGCCGGTAAAAGTCTCAATTAGTATTTACAATATTCTCGGGCAAAAAGTAAGAACTCTTATAAATGAAGAAGTGAACACTGGCATATATTCCGGAACTTGGAACGGAGAAGATTCATTTGGAAATGCAGTTCCAAATGGTATTTATTTCTACAAAATCGAAACAAACAAATTCTCCTCTGTGAAAAAACTTCTCAAATTAAATTAAATGAAGGGGGAACGGAGAAGGGATAAAGGAAAAAGATTTTCCTTCTTCCGTTTTCCGTTCTCCTTCTTCCGTATTTGGTTAATTCGATTAGGTGATAAAAATGTGCAAAAGATAATAAAGTGAAAGGTTAAAGGTGAAAGATAAAATTGGATTAATATTATTAATATCGCTTTTTGCATTTTCAAATTCTTATGCTTCCCCACCGGATTGGGAGATAATTTCCGGAACAGAGTTTTCTATGATTTTTATGACAGACATCACTCTGAACGGTGAATCTTTTGTGGGAAGTGATGGATATAATATTGCAGCTGCTTTTGGGCCAGCTCACTGTGATTCTGTAAATGATTGCCGAAGCGTAGCCAGCTGGCAGCAGCCCAATCCACCTTATTGGGATGGCTATTGGTATTTTACAATTGTCGGGAATGAAAACGGACAAGAAATAATCTTCAAAATTTATGATGCGGAAACCGATTCGATTTATCAATGTTATGAGATGGTTTCATTTGAAGACAATGCAACAGTTGG
>JAYEKN010000099.1 GCA_034661015.1 Candidatus Cloacimonadota bacterium | reverse complement strand
GTTAATCCTGCGTTCATTCTAAAGTGGTCGAATTCCACCACTTTAAAATCGGGATTGTGTAATTGTTCCCAAGTGCCGATAAATTCAATGGTTCCTCTATTGCGAATCCAATTTTTAATAATATCAGCCGCACGAGAATCACCATCTTTAGATTTTGCAATATCAGTTAGTGAGATGTAATCATCGTCATTTGCTTTTAAAACAGTTACAGAAATACCTTTGACTTCAATCTTTTTGTTCTTGCTCATATTTCATATCCCAAATCTTTAAAAACTTTTATTAGATCTTTTTTTGATTTCTCTTCCTCTTTTAGCAATTCAGAAAATTCAATTTGAAGTGTTTTCATTTTTTTATCAAAATCAATATTTTCATCTCGGTTTACAAATTCAATCATACAAGTTGAATAATAAAAATAATTCAACAGCATAAATCTGCCGGGATTTCATTATCAATTTTACAATACGTATATGCAGAGAAATTTTTAGAGAAAGTTGCCAAGACTTTTCCCACCTAAAAAATTATTTTTACTTACAATCATTTCTCCGCGACAAAATGTTTGCTCAATTTTTATTGAAAATGTTCGCTTCTCAAATGGCGTGTATTTTCCTTTGCAATGGAGATTTTTCCCTTCAATTTTATTTTTTTCTGTTAAATCAAGGATGGCGAAATCTGCATCGGTTCCGATTTTCAGACTCCCTTTTTGGGGAAAAAGGCGGTAGAATTTTGCTGCGTTTTCAGAAACCAATTCAATGGACTTTTTTAGGGATATTTTACCTTCGAGGAAACCTTCGGAGAACAGAAAAGGAATCATGAGTTCTGTGCCGGGAATTCCCCCGTAATCAGTCCAAATGTTTCCGGTATTCTTTTCAATTTTTGGGATACATCCGGCGTGATCTGTTGCCACAAAGCCAATACTCCCATTCTTCAATCCTTGCCAAAGATAATCCCGATCCTCAGCAAATTTTACGGCGGGAGCGGTTTTCAACACACTGCCCATCTTCTCGAAATCGTCTTGAGTGAATGCAAGAAAATGAGGACATGTTTCGGTAGAAATTTGTATTCCCTTTTGCTGAGCTTGCTCAATCTTTTGCAACCCTTTTTTGCTACTTAAATGAACGATGTGAAATTTGGCACCGGTTTGGCGTGCAACTCGGATAACCTTTTCCACTGCCAGAACTTCTGCTTCAATATTTCTGGTTTGGCAATAGCAGGAAATGTCATTTCTTCCTTGGGATTGAAATTCAAACCTTTTCGTTTCGATTATATCTTTATCCTCTGAATGCACTGCCACCGGCAAATCCAGTTTCTTAGCAATTTTTCCCACAATGGTCAGTTGCTCTTCGGTGAGAGAAGTGAATTCTTTCATCCCGGAAATAAGATATGTTTTAAATCCAATCACACCAATTTCTGCGAGTTCCGTCATATTTTTTTCAATATTTTCATTTTGAGCAAAAGAGGTGCCGGACACCCCGCCCCAAAGAGCAAAATCAATAACTGCTTTTTTCTTGATTACATTGAGTTTTGTCATCATATTTTCCAGATTCGTAACCGGAGGGATGCTTGTACAGGGCATATCAATTACGGTAGTAATACCGCCAAAAGCTGCTGAAAGGGAACCTGTATAAAAGTCTTCCCGAAATTCAAAACCCGGATCGTCAAAATGAACATGAGGATCTACTCCTGCAGGAATAAGAAGATTGAAATCTGCATCGATTTCATCTGGGGAGGATTCTGTTCTGTAGTGCGATTTTTTTTGCTTTCTAATTTGCTGAACGAGAAGAAGAGGATTAGCCGAAAATTCCCGTATCTTTTTTATATTGCGAATTTTAGCATCGAATTCAATTTCAGAAAGGAAAACCCGATCTTCATTATTTTCACAAATTAAAGCATTGATGATTTTTTTCATAGTTTGTTTTAGCATCAGCCTTCTCCGCCAGCCGGCGGATCAGCTTTGAAAGGCAATTTAGCATGAATCTCCACGAGTTAAATTTTCTGTTGTTACAAAAAAACAGATGGGATAAATATGTAAAATCCATAACGTAGAAAAGACAGCACAAGCCATTCCGTAACCTCTCGAATAGTAGTTTGCGGATAAGCACTACTTAGAGTCTGTCCGTAAAGTAGTATATCAAGTAAAATATATTCTTCATCCTTTTTACAACTCATCCCCTAACCCCTTCTCTTCAAAGAGAAGGGGAACTTTTATCTCCCTCTCCTCGATAGGAGAGGGTCGGGGTGAGGTCGAAAAATCATACTTTGCGGATGGTTGTTTTCCAACGGGATTTGTTATCCGCAACCTCCGCAATGGTAGTTGTTTACACATCTCAACCATTGCGGAGGTTTCCAACCATCCGAAAGGTTTCGGAGTTTACGGACAGACACTACTTATACTTTTTTAACAAGCCAGTTCTATCGTTGAATTCGTGGATCAATTCGTCCCAATCAGTATATGAATGAAATTTGTCTTTCCAATAATTTTCATCATACCATTGTGCGTTCAATTCTTCCAGCTTTTTTCCTTGTTGCTCGATCCAGGTGAAATATTTGAGATTGTGCATTCGCTTTTTATCCCAGTAAGATAATTCCAGCATATTGTCGGTGCTAACTCCTTTTAAGTATCTGGCAAAATCCGCAGCAGCGTCATATTCGGAATATTCATCACATTTTTCCCTTTCTTCCTTCAGGCGAGATTGATACAATTCCATAGAGTCCGTAGCGATGGTGAAGACAACGTCATTCTCGTTCATCTCATAATATTTCGCCATCTTGATCGCTCCGAGAATATTTGCAATGGAGGAAATGCCAAACAGGTCGAGCTTGGCATCAACCGATTTACCAACTCCGTTTTTTTCTAACAAATCTCTTCCGGCTTTTTCGTTGAATAATCTCATCAGGCGGATGCAGGCTTCATCATCTATGGCGGCCACCATGTCCATGTTTTTCATGTTGTGAACCCAAGGCACATGCTTATCGCCTATTCCTTCGATGCGATGTCCTCCATATCCGTTTTGTAGTAAGGTGGGGCATTGCAAAGCTTCCCCAGCTCCGATTTTTAAAAGGGAAAATTTTTCTTTTAAATAATCTCCGGAACCTAAAGTTCCGGCAGAACCCTGAGTTAGGAATATTGCAGAAAGACGCTGTTTCTCCTTTTTTTCGGATTCAAAAACTTCTTCGATCGCTCTTCCGGTTACGGCGTAATGCCATATAGGATTTCCGAATTCCGAAAATTGATTGAGGACGACAATTTCATCTCCCCGTTCACGTTTTAACTCTGCGGTTTTATCATACACCTCTTTTACGTTGCTTTCGCAACCCGGAGTGGAAAAAATTTCCGCTCCCACTTTTTTAAGCCAGTCGAAGCGTTCTGTGGACATGCCTTCCGGAAGCACGGCAATTGACGGGCAGGCGAGTAGATAGGAATCATAGGCTCCGCCACGACAATAATTTCCGGTGGAGGGCCACAATGCTTTTTGAGTGGTTGGGTCAAAAACTCCCCGAGTGAGTTTTTCTACTAAAGGACCAAAAGTAGCCCCGACCTTGTGTGAACCGGTGGGGAAAAATTTCCCCAGTAATACAAAAATTCTTGCTTTTACACCTGTTAGTTCGGAAGGCAATTCAACATAATTTATTTTTCCGAATTCACCGCCTTGTGCCACAGGCTCATTTTTCCAGGTTATTCGAAAAAGATTTCGCGGGTTTAAATCCCAGAGACCGATTTTCTTTAGTTCATCTTTTATTTTGCTCGGAATTTTATCAGGATTTATCATTTCTTCGTAAGTGGGAATAATTACATTTCGCTCCCTGCATCTTTGAACTGTATTTTTCAATACTTTTTCATTTTCTATCTTCCATTTGTTGCTCATACGCTTCTCCTTAAGACAATAAATTTATAATTTTCGATAAGATTCAAAGAAGTAATTTTATCGTCAATGTTTTTGGGTTGAATTAGTATCCATCCGTAAAGTAGCATTTTCGAGAAGTCACGGACCATTCCGTGACGAATTGAAAAGTTATCTATTAAGTTAATTAGCGTGCATCCGTAAAGTAGCATATCAAGTAAAATATATTCTTCATCCTTTTTACAACTCATCCCCTAACCCCTTCTCTTCAAAGAGAAGGGGAACTTTTATCTCCCTCTCTCCGCCAGCCGGCGGAAGGGCCGGGGTGAGGTCGAAAAATAGTACTTTAGAGATGGACTCATTCATTTAAACCCAAAACAAGAAAAATAGCTACAATTAAATCAAAATGAATACTTTACAAGCTCCTAACAATACCCATTTGTTTAGATTGGATTGTATGTGTTTCGCTAAAAGAAATTTC
>JAYEKN010000098.1:1292-4332 GCA_034661015.1 Candidatus Cloacimonadota bacterium | reverse complement strand
TGGCAAAAGACTTACAGAATGAATTCCCTGGAATCAGAGGATTTTCTGCCAGAAATTTGTGGTTAATGAGAACTTTTTATACTGAATATAAGAATATTACAAAACTGCAACCACTGGTTGCAGAAATCATAAATTGCAAAGTTGTTGAAATAAGGAGAATGTGCCTAACAAAAGTGCCCACAATAAGCAAGCAGGAAGAGAAGCAAGGAGAGACGTGGCAGCACTGTCCATTACCTGCAATAATAATTAATAAACAAAATTGTAAGCATATTTTTTAAAGTAAACTATAAATATTAAGATAGGAGAAATATTATGATTAAAAATCAAATTAAACGTTTAATGATCTCAACTGTATTAATTTCCATTTTCTGTTTTTCTTTTGGATTCGCAGACAAAATTTCTTCAAAGCAACTTGCCAAAAGTAACAATGATTTCGCTCTGAAATTATATGACGCTTTGAAAGTTGATGATGAAAATTTATTTTTCTCACCCTATAGCATTTCCACTGCTCTCGCAATGACTTATGCAGGGGCAAAGGGAAAGACAAAAACGGAAATGGCAAAGGTGCTTGAATTTCATTTGTCCGGTGATTCTCTTCATGCAGGATTTTCTCAAATCAGTTCTGAACTGAATGAAATAAAAAAGCAGGGCGATGTGGAATTGTCAACTGCAAACGCTTTGTGGATAGAAAAAAGTTTTAGCCTACTTCCAAATTATAAACAACTTGTGAATAAATACTACAACTCAGAAGTATTCAGAACAGACTTTTTGAAAAATTCGGATAATGCTGTAAAACAGATCAACAATTGGGTCGAAGAAAAGACAAATGATAAAATCAAAAACTTGTTGAAACCTAACAATCTTAGTTCGCTCACCAAATTGGTTTTAACAAATGCAATCTATTTTAAAGGATTGTGGGATTCGCAATTTGATAAGCGGGCAACGCGTCAACTTCCCTTTTTCATATCCGAAAAAGAGAAAATTAATACTCCGATCATGTTTTTGAAAGAAAAATTTAAGTATGCAGAAACGGAAAACGCTCAAATACTCGAAATGCCTTACATGGGCAAACAACTTTCGATGGTGATAATTCTTCCCAATGAGATTGAAGGTATAAAAAAAATTGGAAAAATTATCAAAAAGGAAAAATTGTTGGAAATCCAACGATATCCACAAAAAGTGAAAGTTTGGCTTCCGAAATTTACCATGACAGAAAGATATAAATTGAATAAGGTATTTTTAAAATTGGGAATGAAAGATGCGTTTGATTCGCGTGCCGCAAATTTTTCCGGTATGACCGGCAACGAGGATCTCTTCATCTCCGGAATATTTCATAAAGCATTCATCAAAGTGGAAGAAAAAGGAACAGAAGCTGCCGCAGCAACTGCTGTAGTGATGGAATTGAAAAGTGCTCCTCCTGGAAAAGTTACAGAATTCCGAGCAGATCATCCTTTCCTTTTTTATATTCAGGATAATTCCACAGGGAGCATTCTTTTTATGGGAAAAGTGAATCGTCCCTCTGTGGAAAGCGGTTAGTAAATGGTTACTCGGAAATAAGGAGATAATATTTTAGAATGGTTTCTCCAAATAAAAATTTCTTTAGAACGACCATTTCAAACGGCAATAAAAAACTTTTCCATAATCCCCAAATTCGGTTCCGTCATCTCCGTAATATAATTGCCCCTGAATCTTTAAATCCAAATCTTGTTTAAGCGAAAGGTCGAAGGAAGGTCCGATATAATATGATTTGTCTGTGGGATTTAGCATTGAAGAAACTTCGACCTTGATCAGTGGGGTAAGGGGAAATGATGCTGCTCCGAATAGATTATATTTTGCACGTGTTAAATTTTTTGCAGTTATTTCCACATTATTGCATCCCGCAGGTCCGGTAGTTCCTTTGCTGTTATAGATCATTGCCGTTTGCAAAAACAAACCATCTTCAAAACCATAATTTCCACCGATGGAACCGACAATTAGGCCGGTTGAATCACTCAAATTGTCTTTGTTGTTAAAATAAGAAATTTCTCCGTTAAATCCCGCTTTAAATATTTGCCCTGACCATCCGGTTCCAATCACGAGATCATTTTCCATAACTCCGGACAGAAATTGGAAGTCATAACTCCATTTATTAAATTTGAACATACTTGCCCAAGTAACGTTTTTTTCTTTGTCAATTTTATAACCAAACTGAGCGGAAGATGTCATTCCCGTATAATATTGCATTTTTATCCCATCACATCCGGGTCGCTCAAGATAATCGAAGTTGAAATAATTGAACGTGTTGAAAATATCATTTGGATTCCACACCCGATTAATTCCCCAGTTAATGCGTTGACGACCAAACACAATGTCAAATGAACCTTTTACAAATTCGATATAAGCTCTGTCAAAATTTGTGTATAAAACGTAGGAAGTATCTTTGGCAATGCAGTTTGTTAGGTCAAAAAAACCGTTATCTGCTGTAGCTATTTTTATATATTCGGGATAATTTTCTGCTGGTATTTGTCCGTAATCAAAGATATTTCTCATACCTATTTGGGCTGTAATAGAATTTGTCGGATAGCATCTCAGGTCAAAACGATTTTGTGCGGAAGTCATGGTCTGCCATTTTCCCTGTAAATTTTGTATTTCAACAGTCTCCATTTTTTTTACAAATCCGGTAAGCGAAAAATAATTTTGCAATTTATGAAAATCAAATGCGGAAACGGAAAAGGTGGTAAAAAAAATAAAAAGTAAGCTGAGATTGATTTTTTTTATATTCATCGGAATCCTTTCAGGGAATAATTGTTTTTATCTGTTTTATTTCACAGGGGTAATATTTTATACATTTACGCCTTTTTGGAGTAAAATATCCGTGATATTTTATACAACACTGCAACTATAGCGTTTTGGAGTAAAATATCCGCCTGCCTCGTGAAATGCTTTTATCTTTTTTATTTCACTGGGATTTCACTGGGGTGATATTTTATACAACACTGCAACATCACGGATGTTGCACTCCAAATTTTCTTTTTTTATCACTACTAACTTTTCCATCTAT
>JAYEKN010000098.1:0-1192 GCA_034661015.1 Candidatus Cloacimonadota bacterium | reverse complement strand
GTGAAATGCTTTTATCTTTTTTATTTCACTGGGATTTCACTGGGGTGATATTTTATACAACACTGCAACATCACGGATGTTGCACTCCAAATTTTCTTTTTTTATCACTACTAACTTTTCCATCTATAACAGTAATAACTCTTCTCGCTCTGTCCACAACTCTTTGATCATGAGTAGAAAAAATAAAAGTAATATTGGATTCTTTGTTCATTTGAAGCATCATATCCAGCAAATTAGCAGTTGCTTGGGAATCCAGATTTGCAGTTGGTTCGTCTGCGAGGATAAATTTTGGACGAGATGCCAAAGCGCGCGCTACAGAGACTCTTTGCTGTTGCCCACCGGAAAGTTGGGAGGGACGGTTGTTGCCCTTATCGCCGATTCCTACTTCTTCTAACAATTCTTCCGCTCTTTTTTCTCTTTCTGCTTTTGGGATTTTCTGCAGTTCCATAATAAAAGCCACATTTTCTTTGGCAGTTAATACAGGTATCAAATTATAGGCCTGAAAAACAAAACCAATATTTTGCAATCTGAAATCAATCAATTGTCTGGATTTTAGATTTCCAATATTAGTATCGCCGATCGAAATTTCACCTTGAGTGGGAGTATCTAATCCTCCCAGCAAATTAAGAAAAGTAGTTTTCCCTGAACCGGATGGACCGACTATAGCGGAGAATTCACCTTCCTCAAAATCAAGATTAATTCCGTTAACAGCTTTTACGGGAATTTCCGTATCGTGATAAATTTTGTGTAAATTTCTTACTTTAATAATTGACATTATAATTTTCCTTTTCTATCTTAAAAGTTTTAACCACGAAACACACCAAAAACACTAAAATTCATTATTCATTTTTTTAATATCGAATTTCGAACTCCGATCAACGATTGTTGATTTATGATTTTTTTTGTGGGTTTTCCATACTTTTCTACTTCTAAAATCATTATTCGTTAATCGATATTCATTATTCATTTGCTTTTCACTTTCTAAAATCATCATTCGTTAATCGATATTCATTATTCATTTACTTTTCTACTTCTAAAATCATTATTCGTTAATCGATATTCATTATTCATTTGCTTTTCTATTTCTAAAATCATTATTCGTTAATCGATATTCATTATTCATTTTTTTAATATAGAATTTCGAACACCGATCAACGATTTTTGATTTATGATTTTTTTTTTGTGAGTTTTC
>JAYEKN010000097.1 GCA_034661015.1 Candidatus Cloacimonadota bacterium | reverse complement strand
AAAATGACTGTAGAAGAAATGAAAGCAAAATCTTCAATAGTGGAGAAAATATTTTTACAGATAAAAAAGTTGTATAAAAATTAATAACGCAAAGACTTAGATTCACAAAAGAAAGATAATCAATTATAAACAATAAAAGTAACTTCGCTTCCTTGCGTTGTTAAATATTAGGAGCTAAAATGAAAAGTTTAGTGGTGGACGACGATTTTGTTTCCAGAAAGATTATTCAAAATTTTCTTTTGAAACACGGAGAAGTGGATATTGCAACGGATGGAAAAGAGGCAATAAATGCCTATGTAATTGCACTCAATGAGCATAAACCATACAATCTTATTTGTCTTGATATCATGATGCCCGGAATAAATGGGAAAGAAGTTCTTAGGACAATTAAAAACTTAGAGGAAAAAAATCTTAAATTAATTGATAAAAGAGTCAAGATTATTATGACTTCTTCTCTTGATAGTTCAGAAAACATTCTGGGAGCATTTAAGGATCAGGCTGCCGGTTATCTGATTAAGCCAATTACTCTCGAGAAATTTAATGATACGTTAGATAAAATTGGTGTAGTAGAAAAGAAATATAGTGTTAAAAATTCAGATTAATTTTATTTTCAACCTCACGCAATCTGTGCTTTGCCCGATTAGTCTATATTGCCCTGCTGTAAAAATATTAATTTACTACTATTAGTCCAATTAGAATATTAAATTAGAATATTAAAAAAGTTTCTATAAAAAAATATAATATTTGAAATTTTACATTCAATGACTCAGAAATAAAAAAAACCAGATTAGTAATGAGAGAAAAAAATGATGTTTTTGCAATGTCTGATAATATACATTATGTAAACTTGCAGATATTTTTCCAATTCCCTACTCTGTGGATGATTGCTGAACCGTTAAAATTCAATGTTTTGATTATTCGGATTCCTTGACATTTATTATCAAGAATTTTTTTTAATATAAAAATTTTAAAGGAAAAAATTACTATGAATAGTATGACTGGATTTGGAAGTTTAGTAGAAGAAATTAATGGAATTAAATTTCGTATAACTATAAAATCTATAAACGATAAATTTTTAACTGTAAAATGTAAGATACCCGAAGAATTTTCTGAATATATAACTTACAAAATAGAAAATGCGATTCCTAATTTTATAGACAAAGGAAGAGTCTATATAAAAATACAGCAAATAGATCAAAATCAGAATATTCAGGATTATAACGAAATTAAAGAAAGATTAGAACAATTTTCTAATATTTTCAAAGAAATTTCTAAAGAAAATTTCATAAAGCCGAACGTCTCAGTTAGAGATCTTATATATATTCAAAATAGTTTAAATCCTTCCATTGCCAAATTTGAGACTGACGAATTTATAAATGAGATATTAAAAACAGTAAAAAAAGTAGTAAATAAATTAATAATAGAGAGAAAAAGAGAAGGTGATAATCTTGAAGAATTTTTTATAAAATCAATAAATCAAATTGAAGTATCCCTTTCCACTATTCAGTTATCCATTCCTAAATTTTTAGTGGATTTAAAGAGAAAAGTTAATGAAAAATTGAATGAACTGTACAAATACGATACAGAATTAAATAAATTCAATGAAGACAGAATTATTAAGGAAATCACTTTTTATATTGATAAATCAGACATAACCGAAGAGATAGTAAGATTAAAAAGCCATCTCGATAAATTTCATCAACTAATAACTGTAACAGACGAACCAATTGGCGATTCGATGAATTTTATAATTCAAGAAATGCAACGTGAAATATCAACTATATCAGCAAAATATAATAATCCCGATGTATTTTCTGAAATTCTAAAAATTAAAAGTGAAATACAAAAATGCAAGGAGCAAGCAAGAAATGTCGAATAAGAAATCACTTTACTCCTGGATATCATTTCCATTAATCGAATTTCCACTTTCTTCTATATTTTTAATCCTTTTTTTAGCACTTTGTTCAATTTTTGTTGCTTCTCTTACGTATAATATATTTTGGATTATTTTTTCATTATTACTTCTAATCGGATCATTATTCCCCTATTTCATCAAAACCGAATACAAATTTTATGATGACCATTTAGTAGTAAAATATTTTAAATTTTTGCGTTTGAGAAAATATTCTGAATTTAAATGTTTTTACGCAGACAAAAAGGGTCTTATGTTAAGTACTTTTGCAAAACCAAGGGGTTTAGATAGATTTAGAGGGCAATCAATACGATTTACTAAAAGTCAAAATGAGAGAGAGTTCATTATTGAATTTTTTGAAAAAAAAATAGGGAACAGATATTAATGTTGAAAAAAAATATATCTTCAAAAGTATTAATTTATTTACAAAAAAATTCTAAAAAACAATATTCATTTAAAAGATTAGCAAAAACGTTTCATATCCGAAAAAAAATGGAAATTTCTCTAAAAAAAATTCTTAAACAATTAGAAAGAAAAAATCAAATTATCAAAAAAAACGGAAAATATTCATCTTTCCATACTGCCCAGAAAACCGTATATGGCACATTTGACGCACGCGCTTTAACAAACGACTATTCCTTTGCTTACGTAAAATGTAACTCAACAGAAATCGGAGATATAAAAATTTATCGAGAAAATTGTTTGAATGCTTATCATGGTGATATGGTTGAAGTTGTTCTTATTAAATCAAAACAAAAAAGCAAACTCGGAAAAATTGTTGAAATAATAGAAAGAAAGCAAGATTCAATTATTGGAAATATCTCCCTCGCTTCAAACGATATTGTTCTTGTCCCTGATGAAAAAAATATGGATACTTTGATTGATGTAAAAAATGATGGTATTCATTTCAATGATCTAAAAAATAAGAAGGTGATCGTTAGGATAACCAACTGGGGCGATAGGGTCAATTTTATTCCTCCTGTGGGAGAGATAACAGAAATATTGGGAGATTCAGACGACCCGAAGATAGATTACCTTGCTGTTGTCAGACAATTTGGGCTTTCAGAGAAATTTTCAGAAGAAGTTATTCAAGAAACAAAAAACTTGCATTATAAAATTTCTAAGGATGAAATAACAAAAAGAAAAGATTTTAGAAGGCTTACAACTTTTACAGTTGATCCTGTTGATGCAAAGGATTTTGACGATGGGGTTTCATTAGAAAAAATTAATGATATCTGGCGTTTATATATTCACATAGCCGATGTTTCTCATTATGTTCGTTCTAATTCAGAAATATTTCGAGAAGCGTTTAGACGTGGTACGAGCGTTTATCTCTTGCAAAATGTTATTCCTATGCTTCCGAAATTAATCAGCAACTACATTTGTAGTTTACAAGCAGGCAGCGACAAATTAACAATTTCTGTAATTATTGATTTTGACGAAAAATTTAAAATAATTAGAAGGATGATCTATCCATCTGTAATCAGAAGTGTTGCAAGATTAGATTATGATCAGGTGGATGATTTTTTCCGGAATGAAAACACAGATGCAATTGGCGAAGAGGTTAAAAGGGTTTTGAACAATATGCGACCAATCGCAAAACATCTCACAAAAACAAGAGAAGAACGAGGAAGTTTGAATTTCGATTTACCGGACACTGAGATTCAATTTGATGAAAATGGCTCCCCTACCGATATTATTCGTTCTGAAACAACAGAAAGCCATTTACTTATTGAAGAATTTATGCTTCTTGCCAATCAATTTGTCGCAGATATTATTACTCAGAAATGCAGTTCGGGAATATTCAGAATCCATGAAGAGCCTGATACCGCTAAGTTGGGTGAATTTTCCAAAATAATGAAATCATATAATTACAAAATTGATTTTTCTAATAAAAACGAAAACGTTAGTTTAAAAAATTTTCTGAATTCCATAAAGACTCACAATGAACATCGAGTCTTTGATAACATGCTGTTACGTAGCATGATGAAAGCCGAATATTCTCCCATTAATAAAGGGCATTTTGGGCTATCGCTCTCTTCCTATACGCATTTTACATCACCAATCAGGAGATTCCCGGATCTGGTGGTGCATCATCTGATAAAGCAAAATATTTTTGAATGGTCGGCAAATAAATTCAACGTTGATGAAATGAAAAAATTCGCAAAAAATTCTTCAGAACGAGAATTAATTGCTCTACAGGCTGAACGTAGTTTGGGAAAATTGAAAAAAAATCGTTTTATGATGGAAAATAAGGATAAAATTTTCGATTCGATTATCGTGAATTTTAATAGCAAAAATATTTTCGTGGAACTTGATAAATTTCCCATTCAGGGATTCATTTCTCTTTCTTCACTAAATAAAGATTATTACAAATTTTATAAAAAAAATTATACATTAATTGGTAACCGAACTAAACGCAAATTCTTTCTTTGTCAAAAAGTTAAAGTTAAAGTTAAAAAAATACTTCACGGCATTGAATTTGAATTAATTGGATAAAAAATGACAAAAAAAACAGAAGATTCACAAACACAGATAACCCTGTGTAAAGCACGAACTAATCTGGAATTAGATTCAATTCTGGATATTTTAAATGAAAATAATATACCGAATTCTTATCAAAGAAAGGGACTTACAATCGGTCCCTATTTCGAATCTGTTGAGGCAAATTCCTTTATTGAAATCTATGTTTTTGAAGAAGACGCAAAAAGAGCGCAAGAATTGATTCAGCCAATTGTTGGGACTCTGGAATAAATTGCGAGAACTTAAATTACAATAGGAATTCTATAATTTGTGAATCGCACAATGTTCAATATCTTCGATTGATTCCGCGATTGATTCGGAAAGAGTCGGATGGGCAAAAACAATCTCTGTAGCTTTTTCTGCGGTAACTCCCCTATTGATCAGAATCGCTCCTTCGGCAATTAGTTCCGTTGCTTGAGGACCGATAATATGCATTCCAACAAGTTTTCCAGTTGATTGAGCGGCAATGGTTTTAACAAATCCTGTGGTTTCTCCCAAACCAAGAGCTTTACCATTTGCTGTAAAGGGAAATTTGCCTATTTTAATTTCATCATATTCTTTTTTTGCTTGATCTTCAGTTAATCCCACAGAGCCAATTTCAGGATTGGTAAATGTGCAACGAGGAATATTTTCATATTTTAAATCGTCGATTTTCTCTTTTTCATTATTTTCTCTTTGTTTGATTATCTTTGCCGCTAACATCCCCTGTTTGCTGGCAGTATGAGCTAATAACATTTTTCCGGTAACATCGCCGATCGCAAAAATATTTTTTTGATTCGTTTCAAATTTTGAATCAATATTTAATGCGCCATTTTTCCAAACGATCTTGAAATTCTCAAACTTTACATCACAAGTTGGTTTTCTACCAACGCTAACGAGAATTAGAGCCGTTTCGATTTTTTTGCGATTAGAACATTGAAGTAAAATCTTGTCCTGAACGATTTCAAAATCTTGGGCAGCTGTTTTCAAATGAATTTTTATTCCCAGTTTCTTTAAGGAAGTTTTTAATCTTTTGGATATTTCTTCGTCCTCAGTGTTTACAAGTCTTGGCAGAAACTCGACTATTTCAACCTGTGCACCGAGTTGAGAAAAAATTGAAGCAAATTCGCATCCGATAACGCCTCCTCCAATAACAAGGATTTTCTTGGGGAGATAGTCAATTTCCAATAAATCTTTTGAAGAAAGTAAATATTTACCGTCAAATTTCATATTAGGCAATTCTGTAGGTTTTGAACCGGTTGCCAGAATAACGTATTTCGCAAAAATGACGTTATCTTTTGTAGAAATCAGGTAGCCTTCCGCTTCTTTTTTTATTGATTTTACTGTTTCTTGCAAAATCGGAATATTTCTTTTTTTGAACAGAAATTCAACTCCGCTTACAAGACGTTCAGCAACTTCGTTTTTCCTTTTGAACATTTTTTGATAATCTACAGCAGGATTTTCCAGATTTATTCCAAAGGTTGAAGCATGCTTAATTTCAGAATAAAGATCTGCACTTTTCACTAAGGTTTTTGTTGGAATACATCCCCGATTCAAACATACACCTCCGAGCCTTTCTTTTTCAATAACAATCGTGCTTATTCCGTATTGATTTAATCTGATTGCCGAAACGTATCCGCCCGGTCCTCCCCCAATGATCGCTACTTGATATTTTTCCATATTATTCTCCGTTTATCCCTTCAGATAGGTATCAGCATATTTTACGTAATGTTCCGCCGAATCAATAATTCCCTGATATTTTTCATCAGGAACCTGAGTCTTAACTTTAGCAGGCATTCCCAGAATTAATGATCTGGAAGGTGCCTTAAAATTTGCAAGGACGACCGCTCCTGCACCCACTACCGAGCCTTCTGCAATTGTAGCACCATCCCAAATTATTGCCCCGCTGCCAATAATACAATTATCTTCAATGCTGCAACCATGCAGGATTACATTGTGCCCGATTGTTACGTTGCTTCCGATGTTTAGCGGTGCAGTTTTTCCAGTTACGTGCAGAACACAATTATCCTGAATATTTGTTCTTTTTCCGATTTTAATATAATTCACGTCTCCGCGAATAACGGCATTGAACCAGATGCTACAAGAATCAGCAATTTCGACATCGCCTATAATTTTTGCCCCGCTGGCTATAAAAACATTTTTGCCAATTTTGGGGATGTAGTTTTTATATTTTATTAACATTTTATCTCCAATTATCTCCAAACATTTATAATTTTTTTGTCTGATTTAGCTAAGAAATTCTTAAAATTATTTCCCTGAGCCTTTTATTATCAACGAGAAAAATTAATATTGTATTATCTCAGCAAAAAATTTATATTTAAATTTAAAACAAACTTAATAAAAAAATTTTCTGTAACTATTTTATTTTTCCTAAAATCACATCTTCATTATTTGCTAAAATTTTATATTTATCATTGTCTGTAATGGAAAAGAGCTGTTCAAATTCGTTGTTTTCATTTATCCAGGAATATTTAACTTCACCAATAAAAATTGTGTGATCGCCACTCCGTATTTGCGATATTGTTTTACACTCAAAATTTGCGACAGCATCTGTTAAAATCGGAATATCGGACAATTTACCCTTTTCGATATTAATTCCGAACTCTTCAATTTTATTAACGTTTTTTCCTGAAAATTGTCCGCATTTGAGCGTTTGATCAGCCATTTGAATTGAGGGAAAAGCAATAACAAATTTGCGATAATCGGAGAGAAGTTGATATGAATAACGATTTAGTCCGACCGAGATAGCAAACATGGGCGGCTTGATGGAAGTTCGCATAAACCAGCCCAGCGTAATTACATTAGCAGGTTTGTCGGGTAATTTTGAAACTGCTAAAGCGATTCGGGAAGGACGATTCATCTTCAAAACAGCTTGTTTGTATTCACATTGCTTCATAATAATCCCTTTCGTTTCCTAATTAAAAGTTCAATGGAGAAAAATAGTATTGCCAGAAATGGAATGTACCATTTTTTCCATAATTCAAATTCGTTTGCAGAACTAACTTGCAAAGATTTCGATTTTTCTAAAGTGATTTTATCAAAATCATCGCTATCCGCACCGGTTGTGCTACTTACATTTTCTATTAGCGAACCATTTGTTTGAGATGCAATAAAAGATAAAATGTTTGTGTTTATTCCGGTAGAACTTTGTTCCAAACTCATCGGATCAATGATAAATTCTCCGGAATAGTGGTTCAATTGATTTCCTATTTTACATTCAGCAAGAAATTCATATTTGCCCACAGGCAAATTTTTTATCACAGCCGAATATTCATACTCATTTTCAGTAAAATACATTTGATTAATTTTTTCATTCCCCTGTTTTAGTGTCAAGAAAATATCCACATTTGGTAACAAATTCATCCGCTCATCAAAAACCATAGAGCTAAAATTAACTGTCTGCCCTTCCAAATACTGCATTTTATCCGTTGAACAAATAAATCTTTTATTTATATTTGAATTAATTAGCCAATCTGCGAGAGAGATGATAAAATTATCAAACCAGGGAGAAGTTGAGTCTTCCCACATTTTCCAGCGATAAAAACCGTTTCCGGCTAACATGAGAACATGTCCCTTGAAATAAGAAGAAAAGGCAATAATCGGATTTTCAGTAGCAAGATCCGCTTGGGCGATTATTTCGGTATTCTTCTTTTGTGTATAAAAATATGTGCTAATCGGTGGTAGATTTCTCCAGAATTTGCTATTCATTTCTGTATTTTTTTTTATGGAAAAGGTTTTATAATTTTCCGCTATTTCCGTTAAAAGAATACTTGAGTCTATATTCTGCTTAAATTTGCTTTTTACTAATGGAAGTAATTCTTTAAGATTATTGTCTATTTTATTGATATAAAGCAGATTACCACCCATTTTAACGAATGTTTCTATTTGAGAAATTATCTTTTTTGGAAATCCAAAATTTGATGAATTATTTAATATTAATACATCACAGTTGGAGATGAATTCTGATGGATCAACACTGGAATTGTTATGAAAATATATGCCATTTTTTCGTTTAACTATTAATTCCGTTTTAAATTTAGGATTTTTATTCAAGGCTCGATGTATAAAAGAAATATCCCAATTTGGTTGTGAAGAAATAAGTAATATTTTTGCTTTGTCCTTTACAACATTCAGCAAAAAGTCTCGGGAATTGTTTGCCAAATTGGTTTCCGATGAATCACCCAATTCAACTTCTATGGTTAATTTTTTAAAACCAAGCGAAGTTGGGGCATAATTTAGAACGAAATAATCATCAACTCCTGAAACATCAAATTTTTCTTTCATCAAAATTTTATTATCGTCCATCATCGAGATGAAAATATATTTTCTTTGATCTAATCCCGAAATCGAAATTCCAATCTCTGTTTCTGAATTCAAGTATATCGGATTATTTGTTTTAATTTTTTCTATTGAGATGTCTGTTAAATTCACTTCAGTGCCGAGAATTACAGGGAATACCGGTGTGTTAATTTCTTCAAGAATATCGAAATTATTGTTATTATGATTCAAACCATCAGTAAGAAGAACAATTTTTGATAAATTTTGCCCTCTATATTTTTTGTGAATTTGCTCTAATGCCAAAAAAATATCTGTGGAAAGTGAATCCTCAGACAAACCCTTGCTGAATTTTTCAATTTTGTAATGAATGTTATTTTTAGAGAAATATTCTTTCAAATTATTTACGTTTGCGTCTGCAATTTTTTCTTTCGCTACATTATTTTGAATAGGCTGAAGCATACTTCTGCTGATATCTTGTGCGATAATAATTTGTGGAGGAATATGTCTTTTATTCACAAAATGAAAAATGGGAATTGCAAGCAAACAAAGAATTATGAAAATAAAAAGGAATCTGAAAGAACCGAGAATAATTTTAAGACGAGTGGTTATAGGTGGATTTGTCCTTCGATAATAAAAGAAAGAAAAAATTGCAGATATAAATAAAAAAAATAATAATAAAAGCGTCATTTACAAAATATTGATTTTTAATTTTTTGAGTAAGTTTTTGGCAGCCATTTGTTCGGCTAGTTTTTTTGATTTCCCGTTTCCTTTAGCTTTGTGTGACCCAGTTTCAACTTGAACAAAAAAATTTTTTTTATGGTCTGGTCCCTGTTCTTTAATTATATGGTATGCCGGATTTAGAGATAGCTCGGAATGACTCCATTCCTGAAGAATACTTTTAAAATTTGTAAAAGGATTAGTTTTAATTATTGATTTCCAATCTGAAAATATAATATTGGAAATTACGTATTTTGCTTCATAGTAGGAACTATCCAAGAAAATGGCACAGAAAAATGATTCCATAGTATCTGCGCAAATTGAGACGTTTTTTTTTATATCTGCTAAGGAAAAATGTTCATCAACTAAAATATATTTGTATAATTTTAGTCTTTGGGAAATTTGAAAAAGGTAAATACTGCTAATAATTTTTGAACGAATTTTTGTCAGTTGCCCCTCGTTTTTGTTGGGATAAATTTCATAAAGGGATTCTGTAACAATGAGTTCTAAAACAGAATCTCCGAGAAATTCCATTTTTTCAGATTTATTTAACTTTGAATTTTCGAAAAATGATTTGTGAGTTAGAGCATCCCTTAAGAACTGCTTGTTTTTAAAAATATAATTTATTTCTTTTTCAAGAATGATGAGGGAATCTTCCCATTTCTTCAAGGCTATGGAATTTTTATTTGAAATCTTTTGTTTCTTGCTACTCATACTTTTTGAAAACGAGAGAAGCGTTGTGTCCTCCAAATCCGAATGAGTTTGTTATCGCATGTTCTATTTCAAGATCAATTGTTGCATCCGGATTATAATCCAAATCGCAATCTGGATCTGGTGTAGTGATATTTACGGATGGATGGATTTTTTGTTCATTAATTGATTTTATCACAATCAAAGATTCGATAGCGCCGGCTGCTCCAAGCATATGTCCTAACATTGATTTTGACGAATTAACCTTTAGTTTATAAGCATGATCTCCGAAAGCGATCTTAATTGCAGAAGTTTCGCTTTTATCATTGAGTGGTGTAGAGGTTCCATGAGCATTAATATATTGAACTTCTTCCGGTTGAATTTTTGCAGAGATCAGAGCGTTTTTCATAGCTTGAGCCCCACCTTCACCATTTGGTGAAGGCATGGTTATATGAAATGCATCACATGTAGCACCATAGCCAGCTATTTCGGCATAGATATGAGCACCGCGATTCTTGGCATGCTCAAGTCCTTCCAAGATCAAAGTGGCTGCACCTTCGGAAAGAACAAAGCCATCTCTATTTTTATCGAATGGACGACTTGCTGTTTCCGGTGAATCATTTCTTGTGGATAAAGCTCTCATCACAGAAAAACCTGACAAAGTGAAAGGAGTTACGGAAGCTTCTGCACCACAGGCTATTACAGCGTCAGCAGCTCCGAATTTGATTGCCCGAAAAGCCTCACCAATTGCATTTGCACTAGAACTGCAAGCAGAAGTAACATTAAAATTGATTCCTTTTGCGTTAAATTGAATACCAATGCGGCCGGCTGCAATGTTGGAAATCATCATTGGAATAAAAAAAGGGCTAATTCTACGGGGACCTTTTGAGATGAATTTTTGCAATTGTGTCTCATAAGTTTGCATTCCACCGATACCTGTTCCAGTTATAACTCCGAGTTTATGTGGATCGATTTTTTTTAAATCTGCATCCGCCATCGCTTTTATTGCAGACGCCAAAGCATATTGGCAATATAAATCCATCTTGCGAGCTTCTTTTCTATGAAAATAATCACCACTATTAAATCCAACAACTTGCCCGGCAATTCGAGAAGGGATTTCAGGATCAAAACCTTCTATTTTTTTGATTCCCGATTTTTTTTCACATAGATTTTTCCAAGTTTCTTCGACAGAATCCCCCAAAGGATTTATTGTTCCTAATCCAGTAATAACAACTCTTTTTGATTCCATAATGTTTCCTTCTAAAAATTTATTTTGGATAATATTTTGTTCACCTAAGATGGTTTTTCTATCTGGAAAAAAATATCCGCAAACCTGCGAATGATCTTAGGAATTAAATGTTGGATAATTAAAATAAAGATAAACCCACAATCAATTTTTGGTTGAAATGTGGGCTTATGATTATATTGTTTGTTAGTTCAATTTTGATTCGATATAGTCAATTACTTTGATAACAGAGATAAGTTTTTCAGCTTCATCGTCTGGTACTTCAACTTCAAATTCGTCTTCAAGTTCCATTATCAATTCAACTGTATCAAGAGAATCCGCGCCCAGATCTTCGATGAATTTTGCTTCATCCGTTACTTCAGATTCGGTTACACCAAGTTGTTCTGTAATTATCTCTACGACCTTGTTTCTTATTTCATCTTTAGTCATTGCAACTCCTTTATCTTTTTAATGAATTTATTTTATATCATTCCACCATCAATGGAAATAGTTTGTCCGGTAATATATGATGATTGCTCACTAGCTAAAAAAAGAGCCAATTTTGCCACATCTTCAGGTGTTCCGAATTTTTGCATCGGTATCATTTTCAAATAATTTTTTTTAACTTCTTCAGGTAATTTGTCTGTCATATCAGTCCTGATAAAACCTGGGGCAATTGCATTCACGTTGATATTTCTTAGAGCGAGTTCTTTTGCGATAGATTTTGTGAAGGAAATGATTCCACCCTTAGAAGCTGCATAATTTGCTTGCCCGGGATTTCCGATGATTCCGATTACAGAAGAAATATTTATTATTTTTCCATACTTTTGCTTCATCATCACACGGGAAACCTTTTGAGAACAGAGAAAAGTGCCGGTAAGGTTAACATCAATTACTGCTTGCCAATCAGCTGGTTTTATTCTCATTAACAAATTGTCTTTGGTAATTCCGGCATTATTTATAAGTATATCTATTTTACCAAATTCTTTTACGGCGTTTTTAACCATTGCCGAAACTTCATTTGCGTCTGTAATATCGCATTTATAACCAATCACTTTGCTTTTATCATTTTGTAAAGAACTTACTGTTTTTTCGATTACTTCAGGAATTATGTCAACTATTACAACATTAGCACCTGAATCTACAAAAGATTTAGCGATGCCTTTCCCGATACCACGAGCACTACCTGTGATGATAGCGGTTTTTCCTGTTAAATTATTCATAATTTTCCTTAATGTTTTCTATTGATTCAACTGTGCTATAGTTTTATCCAAATCATCAAAAGATGAAATGTTGAGCCGCTTTACATTTCTGTCAATTTTTTTGATCATTCCGGATACAACTTTTCCCGGACCGAATTCAATAAAAGTATCCACACCCTTATTTATCATGTATTCGACTGATTCTACCCAACGAACAGGCGAAATAATTTGTTGCCTAAGATTTTCTTTAATTTCATCCGGTTGGATTTCCGCTTTTGCAGTATAATTTGCAATTGTTGGAATATCCGCTTGTTTGAAATTTACTTTTTTCATTTCTGCAAAT
Source organism: Candidatus Cloacimonadota bacterium (assembly GCA_034661015.1). Taxonomy (NCBI): domain Bacteria; kingdom Pseudomonadati; phylum Candidatus Cloacimonadota; species Candidatus Cloacimonadota bacterium. Next base: position 6,489 of record JAYEKN010000097.1, on the reverse strand, counting down.
AACCATTCTGATGATTTTTTTATGAGTGGTGAATGAAATGCACCGCCAACCACTAATGGCACTACTCTTTTGGCACCGGCTTTTTTACAGATTTCCATCGCCTCATTTACAGCATCTTCTTCACCGCTGATAACGGTTTGAGAAGGTGTGTTGAAATTTGCAGCAACTACATTTCCGGATACTGATTCACATGATTCTACAATTTTTTCCTTATCCAAGCCGAGAATAGCTGCCATTTTGTATGGAATTCCCCGACTTGCATCAACCATGAATTTTCCTCGTTTATGAACAAGTAATAATGCATCAAGCCAATCAAACGTGTTCGCAGCACAGAGAGCGGAAAACTCACCGAGTGAATGACCCGCAACATAAGCGGGTTCTATATCGCTTCGTTCCTGAAATAATTTTAAAGCGAGAATGCTATGTAAAAGAATTGCCGGTTGAGTATTGTAGGTTTGTTTAAGTTCTTCGATGGGTCCCTCAAACATAATTGATTTCAGATCGAAATTCAGTTTTTCATTTGCGAGTTCAAAATATTTTTTGTATTTCGGTATGGAATAGAATTCTTTTGCCATGCCAACTTCTTGAGCTCCCTGCCCAGGAAAGACAAAAGCAACATTACTTTTTTTCACAGTGATTACTTTTGCTAATATCTGAGCAATATACTGCCCCAAGTTAAACCGGCTCCAAAAGCATCCAAGACGATTAAATCTCCGCGTCTGATTTTCTTTTCCAGAAGTGCTTCTGCAAAGGCTATTGGAATAGTGGCAGAAGAAGTATTTCCATATTTTTCAATATTCACAACAACTTTTTTTTCAGGTATTTTTGCCCGTCTGCCGGTTGCTTGAATAATTCGCATATTTGCTTGGTGAGGAATAAGCCAGTCCACATCTTCACCGGAAAGCCCATTGTTTTTCAAAATGTTTACAGCACCATCCCCCATCGCTTTTACCGCATATTTGAAGATTTTATTTCCGTCCATCACGCATGTGTGCAGGTTTTCTTTGACGGTTTTTTCTGAGGCAGGCATTGCGCTTCCACCTGCAGGTTGATATAGGAGATCACCATATTTTCCATCAGCAGAAATAATTGTGTCAATAATCTCCGAAGTGTCTGTGCTACTTGCTCTGGTAAGCAACGCTGCTCCTGCTCCATCACCAAACAGAACGCATGTACCACGATCTTTCCAGTTAGTAATCTTAGTTAATTCTTCCACTCCAATAACGAGAACATTTTTCACAGAACCATTTTCGATAAATTGTTTAGCGATTGTGGTAGCATAAATAAATCCGGTACAACCTGCCGAAACATCGAAAGCCGGTATGTCGTGCAATCCCAATTTGTGTTGTAATATGCAGGCTGTGGAAGGGAATGCGTGATCCGGAGTTACGGTCGCTACAATGATCATGTCTATCTCATGTTTATTAATATCCACAATTTTTAAAAGTTTTTGCGTAGCCCGGAAAGCTAATTCGGAAGAAGGTGTTTCTTCATCTGAAACACGGCGAACCTTCATGCCGGTTCGAGTGGTGATCCATTCATCATTCGTATCAACTATTTTTTCCAAATCTGCATTTGTTAGTTTTTTTTCCGGAACATACATGCTTACTCCGGCAAATTTAGCTTTCAAATTCCTGATGATTTTCTCATCGTGTTCAACGAAAATATTTTTCATGTTTTTTTTCCTTTCGATTCAGATGTTTTGTAATAATCCTGAATATAATCCAAAAAATTTGATCTTGCGGAAGAACATGCAAATTTGATTGCATTGTAAATAGCCTTTGCATTAGATCTGCCATGTCCGATGATCGAGACTGCGTTTACACCAAGTAAAAATGCGCCACCGTATTCAGTATAATCAACCTTTTTTTTAAGATGCCTGAAAGCAGGATAAGATAAAATTGCCCCGATTTTTGCTACCCAATCGTTATTGAATTCTCTTTTTAAGATTTCAAAAAGTGAGAATGCTACCCCTTCCACGGTTTTTAGCATCACATTACCGATAAATCCATCGCAAATGATAACATCAACGTTTCCCTTTAGAAGATCTTTTCCTTCGATATTTCCAACAAAATTAAGGAAATCCATTTTCGTTAGTTTTTCATGCGTTTTGATAGAAAGATCATTTCCCTTTTTACTTTCTTCGCCGATATTGATCAATGCAATTTTCGGTTTTTTTTTGTTAAACTTATGTGAAGAATAGATATTTCCCATCTCGGCAAATTGGACCAAGTTTTCAGCAGAGCAATCAACGTTTGCTCCTACATCAAGCAGAGTAACGGAATCATTGATGGTTGGAAGGGAAATAGCGAGAGCAGGTCGTAGGATACCGGGTATTCTTCCGAATTTTAGCAGTGATGCCGCCATAACAGCACCGGTGGAACCGGCACTAACCAATGCGTCAGCTCTGTTTTCTTTTACAATTTTTATTGCTTTTAAAAGGGATGAATCCTTTTTCTTTTTGATTTCTAAAATTGGCTTTTGGTCATGTGATATTTTCTCGGAAGCGTGTACTATTTCTATAGATCCAGCAGGAAAATAATATCTGCTTAGTTCTTTCTTAATTATTTTTTCATCACCAACAAGAAATACTTTTGAACAGAAATCCTCATTTACTGCTAGAACGGCTCCTTCCACTTCCGGAAAGGGAGCATTATCAGTTCCAAAGGCATCTAAAGCAATTCGCATTATTCGTTAGCTTTCATAAAAAATTATTCGGAAACAGATATTATTTTTTTACCTCTATAAAAGCCGCAATGAGGGCAAACAAAATGTGGACGCATTTTTTCACCACAATTTGAACAAATTGTCATTGGTTCAACTTTTGCCTTATAATGAGTTCTTCTTTTTCTACTTTTTGATTTTGATGTTTTCTTTTTTGGTACAGCCATCTTTCCTCCAGATTAATCTACAATTTGTGAAAATTTAAATTTTTATTTAATGGTTATATTTTGATATTTTGAAAATAGAGAAATTTTGAAAGCGGCTTTTACTGTCAAGTATTTCGGGATTTGTTCGTAAACACAGGTATCCGATAGCAAAAATTGACGATAATTTTACAAATCGGTTTTTAATAAATAGGTGAAACCAAAGCAGGATTGATTTTTAAATCTGTATCTAAAATCAAAAATACAGAAGTTTAAATTGATTCTATTTTTTAGAGAAAGGCAGATAAAATTATTGACAGCAGAAGTTACGAATTGATATATTCGTGTTATGAATATAAAGGAAAATAAATCCGAATTATATTGAAAACAAATGGAAAAGACAATGAAAAATAACGGAAGCATAATCTTTTATATTTTTTGGTATTATAGGTTAACCCGAACATGGGAATTCTTTTTATCTGATATAATTTTAGATGGGGATTTAAGTGTTTTCATAGACATTCCCCATCACGATTTTGAAACGATTTTAATATGAAAAAAGATCTGCAATATTACAAATTCTGCGCCTATGGTTTTTTTAAAAATCAGCGGTATTTTGATCCATTTATTATTCTTTTTTTTAGAGCAATGGGATTTTCATTTCTTGAAATCGGGACTCTTTTCTCCGTTCGGGAAATTTCAATAATTGTTTTAGAAATTCCCACCGGAGTGATTGCAGATTCATTTGGCAGAAAAAATTCCATGCTCGTGGCTTTCTCCTCATACATACTTTCCTTTTTGATTTTTTATTTTTTCCCGAGTTTCGGATTATATGTTTTCGCCATGATTTTATACGGAATGGGGACTGCGTTTCGTTCCGGCACGCACAAAGCAATGATTTTTGAATATCTTAAGATCAATAATATTTTTGATCAAAAAGTTGAATATTATGGTCACACAAGGGGCGCTTCCCTTTTTGGTTCAGCAGTTTCATCTCTGATTGCTGGGGCTTTTGTTTTATATACTGGAAATTATAAGATAATTTTTGCGGCATCTATTATTCCTTATATTTTCGATTTCTTTCTAATCCTTTCTTATCCCAACGAATTAAATGGAGTAGTTTCCTCAATTTCCGAGAAAAATATTTTCACAAAAACAAAATTGCAATTCGGGATTGTTTCTCACGATTTCATTCGTATGTTTAAAAATCGAAATTTATTCACATCCATTTTCAATTCAGCCGTTTATGATGGGTTATTCAAAACTATTAAAGATTATTTGCAGCCAATTCTCCAAATGTACATTCTCTCAATTCCACTCTTGCTTTCGCTTGGAAATAAAAGAAGTACGATTATGATTTCTGTTGTCTATTTTTTCCTTTTTTTACTCACATCATATTCCTCTCGAAGATCTCATAAATATTCCCAAATATTTCCCTCACTCCCCTATGCAATAAATTTTACTTTTGTGTTAGGCATTGCCTTGGCTTTTTTGGCTGGATTTTTTTCCGGAATCAATCTTCAAATTTTATCCGTAATAATTTTTATTATTTTATATTCGCTTCAAAATTTGAAAAGACCGATGAATGTCGGTTATATCGGGGACAACCTTCAATTAAAGATAATGGCAAGTGGATTATCAGTCGAGTCTCAAATAAAATCAATTATAACTGCAATTCTCTCCCCTATTCTCGGATTTCTTGTTGATGACTTTGGTGTTGGGGCTGGTTTGATGATCATCTCAGGAATAGTGATTCTCTTTTACCCATTAGTTAAAATCAGGAAAACAACTAAATCTTGATTCTGATTTCTCGCAAAATTTTTTGCAAATTTGCAACTTTTATTTAATTTTTTTGCAGATTTGCAACTTTATAAATTTGGGAATTTTCGGAAATTGGCTCTACAACTGTGTTTGTTCTTGAATGTTATTTTTGGCACAATCATTGCATATATACAAACTAATTAATTCAATAGCACAAATAATTAATTGCGTTGGTGGCATAGATGCTGAGAAGTTTTGGGGTGTGGGGGAATAATTAAATTAAAAATTATTCCCCCATCTGTTTTATTCTGAAAATTTTCTACTTTATTGAAAAAACTGCAGATACTGTTACTTTGATATTCTTTTTACGGGTTGAAGTTTGATACATTCCATAACTGCTAACTTCTGTAGTATATGGCTCGGTAATTTGGAAAACACCTGCTCGAGCTGATTGAATTTGATCTATTTTTGCAGCGGCAGAGTTGGCGATTTCACTTGCTCTTGTGAGAGCATCTTTGGTAGCAGCACCTAATAATTTTTTCTTAATCGAAGGTAGTTTTGTTGAAAAATATTCTAAATTAGATGATTCCAAAGCAATATTTTTCTGTGCGAATTCTTTCGGATTTACTGTAATCTTTTCGATTTTTTCTAATTCTTTTGTGATAACATAAATGCTTTGGCTCAAAATAAAACCTTCGATTTTACCATATTGCCCATATTGTTTTCGGATGGAAATCGGTTGGATATTTATTTCGTCCAAAATAATATTCAGAGAATTCAAAATCGTTTTTATAGTCTCCAATTTCTGACTCATCTCAGCGTATCCCTGTTTCTGACCATTTAAGGGAGTCATCGCGGAAAAACTAAAGCTCCATTTTACAATATCTGCTTCAAATTCCTGATTGGAGTATCCGACAACTCTAATGGTTTGAGCAGTATTTCGAGCACTATAGAAAAAAATACCGAATATTATTGATGCGAGAACAATACCACCGGCAAGAATCCAATAATTATTTTTTTGATTCATTTTTAAACCTCAATTCCAATTATTTCATTGCGACTTATTTTTTCTTTTTCTTTTTGAAAAATCCTTTTACAGCCATCAAAATAATAACAATTCCAAATATACGGATTATTTTTAGTATCATCTTGGACTTATCCAAAATTTCCACAAATCGGGTGCGATTATCTTTAATTTCGATATATCCAACCGGATTAGCTTCTACATCAAGTCCCAATCCACCACCTTTTCCCGTTGCTGATGGGTGATGTGCTTCTTTCTTTTCTTCTGTTTCTTCAGTCGCTTTTTCAGCTTCTTCAGTTTCCATATCTTTCGGCTCACCTGCAGTTCCGATTCCACCTCCACTACCACCCTTCATTCGAATAGATGCAACCGGAATAATTGAGATGTCATCAATTTTTTTTTCATCACCAAAAACAGCTTTCACATTTGCGGTCTTTTCAATATTCTCCCGCAGATCCTTAATCATATCTTTCACATTCACTATATCCTCCATAGATATTTTTTTACAGATTCCATTTAGTAGAAAATTGCGTCAAGATTTTTATTTAGAGTCTGTCCGTAAACTCGCATTTTTGCAATGATTCTCCGAATGTGATTCGACGCAGATAAACACTGATTATGCTGATAAACGCTGATATTACACTTTTTACAAAAAAATTTTATCTTGCGAAAATCAGTTTTTTTCAGCGTCCATCTGCGTCCAATCTATACTTTACGGACAGACTCTATTTAGTTTCTAAAGATTTTTTTATATTCTTCAGTAGTCCACCATTTGTTATTATTTCTTGCATCTGCTTCGGTAAAGGGGGAAATTCAAATATTTGCTCTCCAACTTTC
>JAYEKN010000096.1 GCA_034661015.1 Candidatus Cloacimonadota bacterium | reverse complement strand
TACCTTCTATTTATGGATTTAGAGGAGAATATGCCCTCGATAACCTGAACTTTGGTGCCTCTTTGAGAATTCGTCAAAAAGACAATGTTGATAACCAAATTGATTGTGGTGCCGACATTATTTACAACTTTGCAAAAGATGTAAAATTGAATTTTCAGCTTTATAGCGAAGGCGATGATGATGATACTAGCGATCTGAATTACTTCTTGCTTACTTCTTATGAAAAAGGATTTAATTTACCATATTTGAAGAAAACTATTCCTTACCTCGGCTACTTCTCAAAAAACAATACTGACGGTGACGGTGCAAAAGAATATAACATTATCTTTGGTTTAAATATGAAACCACATAAAAATATCTTTATGAAACTTGAATACAATGCGGACTCAATTGATGATGATGCCCCGAATACATTGGATGAAAATAACACAAATGTTTCTAACGCATTTAGCCTTGAATTAGGATTAGTTTTTTAGAAGCGAAAAGAGATAATTCGCATTAATTTAAAAATGACCACGAAATACACGAAAAGCACTAAACAAATTTATAGAGTTTTTAATACTTTTTCATAATCCATAAATCACTCTTTCGTGTCGTTCCGTGTGTTTAGTGGTCTGAATTTTAATCTAATAAGCCCTACATAATTTTGTAGGGCTTTTTTTATTGACCTTTTTTTACCTTTTCTTAGAACCTGTCATTAATTAATAATTTCGGAGGATTACATGAAAACCTATAGAGTACTTGCAATTAATCCCGGCTCAACCTCGACAAAGATTGCAGTTTTCGATAATGAAGAAGAAGTATTCTCAAAAACGCTGCAACACAAACCGGAAGAACTTTCCGGCTTTGCTGAATTAATCGATCAATTTGAGTTCAGAAAAAATATCGTAGAAGAAGCACTTGAAGAAAACAACATTCACGTTTCGACTTTAAACGCTATTGTCGGTAGGGGTGGATTAGTTCATCCCGTTGCAAGTGGAACCTATAAAGTTAACGATAAAATGCTTGCTGATTTAAAAGACAAATCTCTTTGGGGGCGAACTCATGCATCAAATCTTGGTGCTTTTATTGCAAAATCCATTGGTGATGAATTTGATATCCCATCTTTTATAGCCGATCCGGTAACGGTTGATGAGATGGATGATATCGCTCGAATTTCCGGCGTTCCGGAAATACAACGTCAAAGCTTGTTTCATGCCTTGAACATAAAATCTATCGCACGAAAATCGGCTGAGAAAATAGGTAAACCTCTTGATAAGTGTAATATGATCGCAGTTCACATGGGTGGCGGTGTAAGTGTGGCAGCAATTAGAGACGGGAAAATTGTTGATGTGAACAATGCTCTACTCGGAATGGGACCTTTTTCTCCCCAACGTGCAGGTGCTCTTCCAATCAGCGGTGTAATCAATCTGTGTTTTTCCGGTAAATACACAAAAGAGGAATTGGAAAAAAAACTGGTAAAAAATAGTGGTCTTATTGCCTATCTCGGAACTGATAGCGGCGTAGATATCGAAAATAAAATTGATGAAGGTAATGAAAAATTTGAGAAAATATTTCGTGCTTTTGCCTATCAAATTTCTAAAGAAATCGGACTTTGTGCCACAGTTCTAAAAGGTGATGTGGATGCTATTTATCTCACGGGTGGTCTTGCTTATGACAAGTATTTGCCCAAATGGATAATCGAACGAACCAAATTCATCGCACCTGTTTTAATTTTTCCAGGTGAAGGTGAAATGGAAGCTCTTGCACAAGCGGGTGTTCGAGCACTTTCCGGAGAAGAAGCAGCAAAAAAATATTAAAATTATTTCAAATGAAAAGCAAAGCGCATAACCTGTTTTACATTTATAAAATCATGTTCCAAAACTGGTTTTATCTAATTGGTGGAATATTTTTTATGCTCGGTTATGCTCTTTTTAGTGGGATAACAATCACAACGGTTATCCCACTTTTTGATTACGTTTTCGCACCCTCAAAAGCACCTTCAATCTATAATTCTGTAGCAGGATTTTTTACTGCATTCAAACCAATTTTCTCTGACTTACTCGTTAATGCAAAATATTTGTTATTTAATTTTGACGCTTCCTATCTTTCTGAAATTACGAACAGAGCCAAATACCTTTTGGAAAATACAAATTCGCTACTATTATTGAAGCTCGTGGCTATGGGATTGATCTTCTTGATCGTGCTAAAAAATATTTTCTTTTACGGAAATCAGGTTTTCTTTGCGAATTTACGTGGAAAAACCACTTATCACATTCGGAATCAGATCTTTAAAAAATATCTTACCCAACCCTTAGAATTTTTAAACACAAACAAAGTTGGTGATTCGATGGTAAGAATTGTGGATGACGTAAAAAACGTGAGTGATTTTTATATCCAATCAATTATAAATGCTGCCCGAGATGTGATAATGCTCTTTGTTTTCGCAAGAATTGCAATAATGCTAAATCCTAAACTTTTCTGGCTTAGCCTGATCATTCTCCCTCTTTTTGGATTTGCGGTTAGGGTTCTTGGTAAAAAAATAAAAAAATATTCTAAAAAAATTCAGCAACAATTTTCTTCCCTCTTCTCAAAAATTGAGGAAATTCTCAATGGAATTCACATCGTTCAGGTTTTTTCCAGAGAAGAAATCGAGATGAGAAAGTTCAACCGGATAAATCGGAAATATTTTATCTTCTGGCGAAAATCCATCCTCTATAAAAAATTAAATGTCCCTTTGTCAGAACTCAATAGCCTATTTATCGTCATAATCGTTTTGCTGTTGGGCGGAATGAGTGTGCTTGCGAGTAACAGTCATTTCACACTTGGGATGTTTACTGCTTTTCTGCTTGCAATCGGCTCAATGCTAAACCCTTTTAAAAAACTAACAGCAACTTATGCAAATATAAAAAAAGCTGTAGTTTCTCTTAATAGAATTTTTGTAATTCTGAACAGAAAATCAGAAATAAAAAATTGTGAAAACCCGATTCCCAAAAAATCATTTGACAAAGGTTTAGTGCTAAAAAACGTCTCCTTCTTTTATGATGAAAAAGTGCCTGTTTTGCAAAACATATCTTTCCAAATTAAAAAGGGTGAAAAAATTGCTATCGTCGGCGGAAGCGGGGCTGGAAAAACTACCATTATCAATTTGCTACCTCGAATGTATGATCCCACAAATGGTGAAATCTTTATTGATGATGTGCCGATAAATAAACTTGAATTAAAAGATTTACGTTCCCTTTACGGAACCGTAACACAGGAGTCAATTCTCTTTAGTGATACTGTGGCAAATAATATTCGTTTCGGTTCTTTGCAACAAGTTTCAGATGAGAAAGTGATAGAATCGGCAAAAATTGCTTACGCAGATAATTTTATCCAAAAAATGCCAAACAAGTATGATGAAATTCTCAATCCGAAAGCCACAAATCTTTCAGGTGGACAAAGGCAAAGAATTTGTATTGCAAGAGCGATTATCGGCAATCCTCCCATACTTATCTTTGACGAAGCAACGAGTTCTCTTGATACTGAATCCGAGCAAAAAGTTCAAAAAGCGATCGAGCGAGCAACTGAAAATAAAACTGTCATTGTTATCGCTCACCGCTTATCCACAATTCTCTCTTCGGATAAAATAATTGTTTTGGACAAAGGAAAACTGGTTGGTTTGGGTTCTAATGACGAGCTGTTGAAAACATGCCCGAAATACAAAAAATTATATGATATGCAATTTGAGGTGAGAAGCAAGAAGTAAAAATATGAAAGGAAAAAATTTTGTTAGAAAATATTATTAAAGATTGTTTCTGGGATTACGATTTTACGCTTGAGCAGATTATCAAAATTGCAAAAACGGAAGATTTCAGAATGAAGAAATTCCTATTTGAAAAAATTCTGTTAAATAGCCACGATATGATCCGCAGTCTCAAAATTTTATTTACTCAGGAAGACTTGATAAAATTGGTTGATTCTTTTAAAGTTCCCGAATTTAATTTTAAATATATTAAACATCGCTATTTGATAGCAAAATATTTTATTACAGGAGAAAAAGTAAACATTCCGGAGTTAGAGTGGAAAATTTAAATTTGAAAGAGTTATATAAATTGCAAGATAAGGTTTTGGATGCTATTTTTTCCCATGAAACCGAATTCTACCTTACCGGTGGAACCTGCCTTAATCGTTTCCACTATCAGGGGAGACATTCTGAAGATTTGGACTTCTTTACAAATTTTTCCCATACTTTTCATTATTCTGTGCGAGAAATCGAAGCAGAATTAACCCAAAATAATTATAAAATTTCAAAAGAAGTCGATACAAAAGATTTTGTCCGACTATCCGTAAATGACTTCTTACAGTTAGATTTTGTAAATGACCGCATTAAAAAATTTGGTAAAATTGAAAGCAAAAACAAAATTAAATTAGACAATTTCAAAAATATATTATCAAACAAAATCACAGCTGTATTATCTCGAGATTCTTCGAAAGACATTTTCGATATTCTGCTAATCTGTCAGAAAGAAAGATTTGATTGGAAAGAAATTATTAAACAAGCAAAAGGGAAAATGGTTTTTGAAAAAGATGATTTAATTTTCCGGTTAGATAATTTTCCTCCGGCATTATTTGCCAATCTTTATATTAGCGATAATCGTATTGTGGAAAATTTTAACAAAAAGATGGAAATAATTACAGCGGATATTTTTAATGAAAGTAAAAATAATCTGGCTATGGTTGATAATCAGAATATGAATTAAGGAAAATATTGAATAATTTTTTTATATGAAAAAAATAATTACTTACGGAACTTACGACCTATTTCACTATGGGCATTTGCAGCTCTTAAAGCGTGCAAAAGCACTTGGTGATTATCTCATTGTGGCTGTATCCACAAATGAATTTAATGATTTAAAAGGGAAAAAATGTATTCAACCTTACGAATACAGGAAAGAAATTCTGGAAGCCATTAAATATGTTGATGAGGTAATACCGGAGAATAATTGGGAACAAAAAATTGATGATGTGAAAAAACATAAAATTGATACGTTTGTCATTGGGAATGATTGGCAGGGAAAATTTGATTTCCTCCGGGAATATTGTGAAGTAATTTATTTGGAACGAACCGATGGAGTGTCCACAACAGAGGTCAAAAACCATATTATAGATACTTGGAAAAACTCATAATAGAGTAATTTCCCTTTCTTCATTTGTGATGAAATTCCTTTTCTATATTTCCAAAAAATATTCTATACCCATTATTCAGCCCATAGTAAAATATCTGCGCAAAACCGATTATATATTTTCGCTATTCGTATCAAAAAAAGTAGCGACTCATATTCCGGAAGAGTTGAAAGATTTGAGGATTTTCACTAATGTTGAAAACGCGATTAAATTCAACCCTGATTTTATTCTTTGTCCGGGAAATTTCATTGATTTCAGAATCCCGGGTATTAAAGTTCAACTTTTTCATGGGCTTGGGATAGAAAAAAAGTCTCACTATAAGATTCGGCATTTTTTTGATGTTTACTGTACTTCCGGACCATTCGTTACAAAACAATTTAACAAACTACAGGAAAAATATAAATATTTTCTGGTACAAGAAACCGGATGGGCAAAAGTAGATCATATTCTTAATTATAATGCAAAAAACTTCCGCGAGAATTTCAGAATTCCCCAAAATAAAAAGGTTATTCTCTTTGCCCCAACTCATAGTCAAAAAATGCAATCCGCAGAGGACCTTCTCCCGATTATTCCGCGGATAATCCGTAACGACGAATTCTGGATGATAAAATTCCACGAGATAATGAGTAAGCAGATTATTCAAATGGTGAGAGATAAAAATATCAAAATCATTCAAGATTATGATATCACCCCATATTTGCACGCAGCTGATATTCTGATTTCCGATACATCATCAGTTATCTATGAATTCATGCTTCTGAACAAACCTATTATCACTTATCGTACCAAAAGCAAAAAAAATAAAGGGATAAATATTCTTAAACCCGAAGAACTACGGGATGCAATAGATAGAAGTTTTCGGAATCCTACAGAATTTGAGAAAAATCACCGCGAGCATATTCAAGCAATAAATCCTTATTGCGATGGAAAAATTTCCGAAAACATTATTCAGACCCTAATTAATATTAAAAACAATAATGAATTACCCGATAAGAGAAAACCATTAAATTTATTCCGAAAGATGCAAATAATTTATCATTCAAAATACAAAAAAGGATATTTGCGATAATGAAAAAAATTCTTTTTGATTTGAAAAAGGAATACTATTTCAACTCTCTGTTTCCCTTATATCAGGCGTTGGATAAAGACCCGAATTATGATTTATCTATTAAAATTGGGAAAGATCAAAAACGCTTTCTCGGAGTTTTTATGATATCGGAAAAAGGAAGGATAGAATCGAATCTTCTCCGAAAAGGTTATCAGGTTACCGATAAAACCGATGGCTTTGATGCGGTAATTTGCGGAGATGCTCTCAAACATCCGGGGAAATATGGAAACACAATCCGCATCCATATTGACCATGGAGTTGGAATAAAAACGCTACGAATTAGAAATATTGTTCGTCAAAAAGATTTTCGCTACCATGTTTTTCTTGAGGGGAAATATTGGTATGATTATATAAAAAGTTTGGGGTGGGAGAATAGGGCGGATTTTTATATTACCGGAATACCAAAATTAGATACCTTCTTCTGGAAAAATTACTATAACAACGAGAAATTAATAAAAAAAATTGGAATAAATCCTAAAAAAAAAACCGTCCTTTTTGCCCCATCCTACAAACCGAGCTGTATAAAATTTATTAAAGCGGAGATTACTAAACTTATCCCAAAATACAACTTGGTCATTAAATTGCATCCTTATAGTTGGGGTGGGAAATATGCATCTCATTCACAGCATAAATTCTATGAAAGATTGGCAAGGAAAAACCGGAATGCCTATCTCATTCCCCCAAATGATTATGATATTTATCCATATATTTTCTTGGCGGATACTTTAATTAGTGATACTTCCAGCGTGATAAATGAGTTTTTAGCGCTGGGCAAATACGGCATTATCTATGTTTTACCACACGAAAATTTGAACCATAGCGACGGAATGCCCGTGTTATCAATCGCTCCTGAAAAATGGCTCGAAGGTGCTTTTCCCCACATGTTTAAACCTGAGGATCTCATCCCATCCGTTGAATCTGCTCTTGATCCTACTGAAGAAATGAAGCAAAAATTAGATGAATATCGCAACTATTTTTTTACGGGTTTAGACGGTAAATCTGCCTATCGCGTGAAAAATAAAATAGATGAATTACTCAAGAAAAAATAATGTAATTTTTTGGATAAAAGATAAAGATATTAATTATTTCTAATCTTTCAAAAATCCCGAATCAAAAATTATATTCCAAGAAATTTGACACAGTGATTACCCCCCTGAATTTAGTAGCAAATAAAACATTTAGTGAGATATAATAAATTTCCGGAAGGAGAAAAACATGGAAATTAAAATTGAAAAGCCCTCAAAAAAACTTGGTGTGCTTATCCCCGGATTAGGTGCCATTGGAACAACTTTCATTGCAGGAATTGAGTTGATAAAAAAGGGATATTCAAAACCTATTGGAAGCCTTACACAAATGGGAACAATTCGTCTCGGTAAAAGAACCGAAGACAGAACCCCACTCGTTAAGGATTTCGTTCCCATTCACAAAATTGAAGATCTTGTTGTCGGTGGTTGGGATATTTTTGAAGACACCGCTTATGAATCTGCAATAAATGCCCAAGTGCTTTCAAATGAACATATCGAATTGGCAAAAGAAAAACTTCAATCCGTAAAACCAATGAAAGCCGTTTTTGATAAAAAATATGTAAAAAACTTGGATGGTCCGAATGTGAAGAAAGCCGCGAATAAGTTTGAACTGGCTCAACAATTGATGGATGACATTGATAATTTTAAAAAGGAAAACGATCTGACAGACGTGGTTATGATCTGGTGTGCCTCCACCGAGATATATATTGAGCAGCAACCGGTTCACGAGACCCTTGAAGCATTTGAAAAAGGGATGAAAGAAAATCATGATGCTATCGCTCCAAGCATGATCTATGCTTATGCATCTTTGAAAAAGGGAATTCCATTCGCAATGGGTGCACCTAATCTGACGGTTGACATTCCGGCAATCTGGGAACTTGCAAAAGAAAATAAATTACCAATTGCAGGAAAAGATTTCAAAACAGGACAGACTTTGATGAAGACAATTCTCGCCCCGGGTTTAAAAGCAAGATTGCTCGGTATTAACGGATGGTTTTCCACCAATATTTTAGGCAATCGTGATGGTGAAGTATTGGATGATCCGGATTCTTTTAAAACAAAAGAAGTTAGCAAATTAAGTGTTCTGGATTCCATTCTCCAACCGGAAAAAAATCCTGATCTCTACAAAAATTTATATCATAAAGTAAGGATCAACTATTATCCCCCGAGAGGTGATGATAAAGAAGGTTGGGACAATATTGATATTTTCGGTTGGTTGGGATACAATATGCAGATTAAAATAGACTTTCTCTGTAAAGATAGCATACTTGCCGCCCCGATTGTTCTGGATTTGATCTTGTTTATGGATCTGGCAAGAAGAGCCGGATTAGGTGGCATACAGGAATGGTTATCATTTTATTTCAAAAGCCCGATGCACTTGCCCGAACTTTATCCGGAACATGACCTTTTTGTGCAATTAGCAAAATTAAAAAATACTTTGCGATATATGATGGGTGAAGAAATGATTACACATCTCGGTTTGGATTATTATTACGATGATGTTTAAATGAAGATGTTAACCCCGTAGGTGTTTAACCAACGGGATAAACCGCAGAGAGCACAGGAGAACGTGGATAGACGACATCCAGTGGATAAAAAACATCCAGTGGTTAGACGACATCCAGTGGATAAAAAGAAAATAAGGTTTTCCCAGTGCCCTCCGTGGTAGAGAATTGAATTTATGAAAGCAATAATAATAGCTGCCGGCTGTGGAAGCAGATTAAAAAAAAAGCATAAGGGTATGCCGAAAACTTTGTTGAAAATCAATGGTAAACGAATTATTGATGATATAATCGCAAAAATTAAATCGTCTGGCATAAAAGATATAATTATTATAACCGGTTATAAAAACAAAATGCTTGAAAATGCCTTAACTAATTATAATAATTCAGAACTAAATCCCGTAGGATGTATATCCAACGGGATAAATATACAATTTGGATTTAATGCAGATTGGGAAAAAGCAAACGGAATCTCCGTTTCTTGTGCCAAAAATTTTCTCCAATCCGATGATCAATTTATACTTCTTATGAGCGACCATATTTTTGACCGGAAAATACTCGAAAATATTATTGCAACCGAATTAGCAAATGATGAAGCACTTTTGGGACTTGATTTTAAAATAGATTCCATCCCGGATTTAGATGACGGGATGAAAATTCAATGCACAAAGAGGGATGGTAAAATTTACCAAATTCACAAATTCGACAAAAAACTGGAAAAATTTCAAGCAATTGATACCGGTATTTTTAAATTCAATTATTCATTTTTTTCTGTTTTAGAAGAATCTTTCCAAAACGGTAACTATTCCTTATCTGATGCATGTAACATTTTAGCCCGTAAAAACAGAATGAGCGGCTTTGATATTGGTGAGTATATCTGGTTGGATGTTGATACTCCGGAAATGATCGAGCAAGATAAGATCATCCGGCAAATATTTTAAACTAAGGTTTTTGGATAATGGATAAATATTTTTTTGCCAACCAGATATACCAATTTTCTTATGCTAAACCTCTGTATGATAGAATCGGGGGAACTTTTATCGTAAGAAAAACTAAAAAAATAATTACTTTTAAGAAACGGCTGAGAAATGCCAACGCTTTTCCGGAAATCCAAAAAACATTTTTAAACACTCCACCCATAAAAAAAATGGATATTAAAAATATTCATCATTTGAAAGGTGTCATCGTTTCTTTGTCCAACACAAAGATGCACGTTGATAGCAAATTATGTAAATCAATTTTCATCGGTCACGGAACCGGCGACAAAAAATATGGGGGAAATTCATCCACCCAAGATACTTATGACTATCACTTTATTTCCGGACCGAAGCATTTGCAAAAGCAGAAGGATGTCGGTCTTAATATTGCAGAAGGCAAGCTAATAAAAATCGGAAATATGAGATTCGATGATTATGTGAACAACAAAATTGATAAGGAAAAAGTGTTTAAACATCTTGGGATCAAAGACCGCTCACGAAAAAATATTTTATACGCACCCACTTGGAGATGGGGAAATGGTACTTTTAAGCATTATGTTTATAAATTTTGCAAAGAATTATCTAAGGATTTCAATTTAATCGTGAGACCGCATCATCATGATGCGCAAAAAATTATATTAGTAAAATCATGGTGTAAATTACACGGAATCAAAAATGTTTATTTCTCAAATCCGGGAAAGCTTCTTACAAATGACACAATGAGCGATTTCTCCATTTCTGATTTGATGATAAGTGATACATCCTCTGTAATGTACGAATACTTGATTACAAAAAAACCAATTATAGTAGCCATCCACAAACTGCCGGAACTGCACAATATGCCGGATAATATGAATGTAATGAAACATACGCCTATCTATAATGGTTCTCAGAATATTGCACAAATGGTTAAACAAAGTCTGGAAAATTCTGATAATGAAAAAATATTCGGAGAATTATTGAATAATTGTTTCTATTTTAATGACGGCAAATCTGTGGATAGAGCCGTTCAGTTTATCAATTCCTTACAAAATTAACAATCCCGCATAAACCTTGTTGTTCGTTTTACTTTTTTTTATATTTTCCCCCAAACTATTATATTATAACGATTTTGCTATTCAAAAAATCACCGCAAATAAAATAAGTTACCACATTTATACCCATCTGCAGCGCTGCTCATAATTCCGCCGGCATATCCGGAACCTTCACCGATTGGAAAAAGATTGGTGATTTCATTTGCCCGAAAAGTTTCCCTTTCTCTAACTAAACGGACAGGGGATGAAGTTCTGGTCTCAGGTGCAAGCAACAATCCGTTATCAATAAATCCGGGGATTCTTCTGTTAAATGTTGTTAAACCGAATTTTAGCGATTCAGTGATGCTATCCGAAAAAACTGTGTTAAGATTATGATAAAACACTCCCGGCCTAAATCCGGTTTGTTTAAGATTTGAAGAAATTGTGCTCTGTACAAAATCAATCGCATTTTGAGATGGAGCAAAATAAGGCTTAGAATGGTTATAACATTTTTTTTCAATCTGCTGTTGAAATTTCATTCCGGCAAGAATGCCGTTACCAAAATCACTTTTGTGAACCGTAACCACAATTGCACTATTGGCAAAAGGATTATCCCTGTTTTTGTAGCTCATACCATTTAGTGCCAGACTGTTTTGCTCTGAAGATCCAGCCACAATAAATCCCCCCGGGCACATACAGAAACTATAAATTCCTCTTTTTTTATATTTTGCGGTAAGACGATAAGTTGCCGGACCGGTAAGTGAAAAGTCGGTTTTCTCACCATAGAAAGCATTATTGATGAATTCCTGTGAATGCTCTATTCGGAAGCCGACAGCAAAAGATTTATTTTCCATTTCAATTTTATTTTTCAACATACAAAAAGTATCACGAGCAGAATTTCCGATTGCTAAGATGAGAATTTCAGGAGAGTATTTTTCGTTATTAATTGTTACGGTTCTTACATAGTTATTCTCAATTTCAATATTTTCCAACTTGCTGTTCCAAAAAAATTTACAGCCTTTTGAGATTAGAAATTTCCTCAGATTGATTATTATGTTTCGAAGCCCATCTGTTCCGAGATGCGGAAGAGCTTCGTAACGTATTGATTGATCAGCGCCAAATTTGATAAGATACTCAATAATTTGATTTGTATAAAAATCTCTGGTTCTCGCGGTTAGTTTTCCATCGGAAAATGTTCCGGCACCACCTTCACCAAATTGGACATTGCTGTTTTCGTCCAGAATTCCTTTATCCCAAAATTTTTTTATTTTTTTTGTCCTCAGATCAATTGTTTCGCCTTGCTCATAAATGTAGGGTTGGAATCCTTTTTCTACCAACGAGAGGGCTGCGAAAAGCCCTGCAGGGCCTGCTCCAATAATAAACGGATGAGGATTTGATAATTGTGTTGTATTTTGAAGATAAGGTTTGGATTCAGAATATGGCTGCACTTCATTATTCGGTTCAATTTTAAGATCTATTTCGGCTTTAACCGTGAAGTTATATTTGAGATAATTTTTTTTTCGAGCATCAATCGAACGACGGATTGTCTTGATACTCCTGATGTATTTTGATGGAATCCCAATTTTTTTGGAAATTGCATTATCTAAATCTGCCTTATTTGAAACCGGTAGCAAAATATTTCTGATTAAATACAAGTTTTCTCCTATTTTTTTTATTTACAAGTTACGGCAAACGAATACAAATGTCATCCTTTGTTGATAAAATGCAGAAACAAATTTAACGAAAAGTCGAAATCGTTAAAAAAAACTCAAAGCAGGTTAGCAGAGACGCAAAGAAAAATATCGCGGATATTTTATTCCAAAACGAAAATTTCCACACTGCTTGACATTGATGTGAGCATTAAAAAAGATTGTTTTCAATTATCGTAAATGTTGAAAATTGATAAATCAAGCATATAAAGGAAGTAAACTTTAATGGAAGTTTTAAAAAATATGTGGATAGAAGAAATATTGGACAAATATCCACGGGCGCAGGAATTTCTTTCCCGAAAAGGAATAGTCTGTGTAATGTGTGGAGAACCCGTTTGGGGAAGCCTTGAAGAGCAAATGGAAGATAAAGATTTTTCCACAGAAAAAATGGATACAATTGTTCAAGAGTTGAATGAATTTCTAAAGGATACAAGCACCAAAAAAAATCTGATTAACAAAATTAAATATAGTACAATTACAAAAAAATAATTACAAATTAAATTTCGGAGGAAGAATGTCAAATGCAAAATTAAGAGTTCCAATACCCAAAAATGAACCGATTTTATCTTATCGGGCAGGTTCGGCAGAAAAGAAATTTATCAAGGAAAAAATTCAGGAGTTGAAGAACAAAAAGATTGAGATCCCAATTATTATTGGTGGAAAAGAAATCAAAACCGGTAATATGGGTGAATGCAAAATTCCACATGATCTTTCACATTCCCTTGGCAAGTACCATAAAGCCGGGGAAAAGGAAGTTAAAATGGCAATTGAATCTGCTATGAAAGTCAGTGAAAAATGGGCAAACATGCCTTGGGAAGATCGCATAGCTATTTTTCAGCGAGCAGCGGAATTGTTAGCAACCAAATATCGTCCTCTTATTAATGCTGCTACCATGTTGACTCAGAGTAAAAATATTTTTCAAGCTGAAATTGATTCTGCATGTGAATTAATTGATTTTTTCCGATTCAACTCTTACTATGCTATGCAGATTTATGAGCGGCAACCAAATTCTTCGCCTGGTGTTTGGAATTCGTTACAGCATCGATCATTAGAAGGCTTTGTATTTGCTGTAACTCCTTTCAATTTTACCTCAATAGCCGGAAATCTACCCAGTGCACCAGCAATTATGGGTAATGTGGTTCTCTGGAAACCAGCATCATCTGCAGTCTATCCAGCTTATTTTCTGATGCAATTATTCAAAGAAGCAGGACTCCCGGATGGCGTTATCAATTTTATTCCCGGCAGAGGTGCCGAGGTTGGAAATCCAGTATTAAAAGATCCAAACCTTGCCGGTATTCATTTTACAGGAAGTACCGTAACTTTCCAAAGAATGTGGAAAACTATAGGAAACAATATTCAAAACTACAAAACATATCCTCGCATTGTGGGTGAAACTGGTGGTAAGGATTTTATCTTTGTTCACAAATCAGCAAATGTTCAGCAGGTGAAAACCGCAATCATCAGAGCTGCTTTTGAATATCAAGGGCAAAAATGTTCTGCGGCTTCCCGTGCTTATATTCCGGAAAATTTCTGGAAAGCTTTGAAAGAAGACCTTATTTCTACCACGAAAGAACTGAAAATGGGAACTGTCGAAGACTTTACAAACTTTGTAAACGCAGTTATAGACCAAGCAGCATTCGACTCGATTACCGAATATATTAATTTTGCAAAAGATGCAGATGATGCGGAAATTTTAGCGGGTGGAAATTATGATGATTCCAAAGGATATTTTATTGAACCCACTATTATCTTGACTACAAACCCGAAGTTTAAAACAATTCAAGAAGAAATTTTCGGTCCCGTGATGACAATTTATGTTTATAAAGAAAACGAATATGAAGAAAATCTTCATCTTTGTGATGAAACCTCACCCTATGCTTTAACCGGTGCAATTTTTGCAAATGATCGTGATGCTGTATTATTGGCAAAAGAAATTTTGCAAAATGCCGCCGGTAATTTCTATATTAATGACAAACCTACTGGTGCAGTTGTAGGGCAACAACCATTTGGTGGCGCTCGTGCATCCGGAACAAATGATAAAGCCGGTGATATGGTCAATTTGCTTAGATGGGTATCCCCGAGAACAATTAAAGAGACATTTAATCCCCCCGAAGATTATAAATATCCCTATATGGAAGAAAAATAATAATCCGCCTACTGGCGGAAAAAGGAGTATAAATATGTTGGATACTTTAAAAAGACTTGGAATAGAAGAAGTGAATTCCGGTGCATTTAATGGAGAATGGTTAGACACACATGGTGAAATCATAGAAGTTTATTCACCTATTGATGATTCACTATTGGCGAAAGTTAAATCTGCAGATAGGAATGATTATCAAATAGTATCGGAAAGTGCAAAAGAATCCTTTGAAATTTGGCGTTCAATCCCTGCCCCCAAAAGAGGGGAAATTGTCCGGCAAATGGGACTCGAACTTCGTAAGCACAAAGAAGACCTTGGGAAACTCGTAACAATTGAGATGGGAAAAATCCTATCCGAAGGGCTTGGAGAAGTTCAGGAAATGATTGATATGGCAGACCTTGCTGTGGGATTTTCTAGACAATTATATGGGAAAACCATGCAATCCGAACGAGAGGGACATCGGATGTATGAGCAATGGCACCCGCTCGGAGTTGTCGGGATTATCTCCGCCTTCAATTTCCCGGTGGCTGTATGGGCTTGGAATGCCTTTGTTGCCGGAGTTTGTGGTGATACTATGATTTGGAAACCTTCCTCCACTGCCCCTCTTACAGCTATAGCGGTTACAAAAATTGTTCAGAATATTTTGGAAAAGAACGATATTCCCAAATCCGTTTTTAACCTTGTTATCGGTCGTGGCAGTTCTGTTGGTGAAAAGCTCATCAATGATAAAAACATTCCTTTGATCAGTGCTACAGGTAGCTGCCAGATGGGTAAAAGAGTGCACAAAGCCATGGCAAAAAGATATGGTCGCACCATCCTTGAATTAGGTGGTAATAATGCCATTATTGTTATGGAAGATGCAAATCTGGAGCTTGCTTTAAAGGCAGTGCTTTTTGGAGCTGTGGGAACCGCAGGTCAGAGATGCACAACCACACGTAGGGTGTTGTTGCACGAAGACGTGTTTGACGATTTTGTGGAAAAATTAACAAATGCCTACAAGACTGTAACAATCGGTAATCCGCTCGATGAATCCACTCTTATGGGCCCGGTTGTGGATGCAAAGGCTGTAAAATCATATAAACAGGCGCTTGATATTATTAGAGAACAGAATGGTGAAATAATTTACGGGGGGAATTCTGTTACGGAAAATGTGGCTGGAAAATGTTATCTGGAACCCACAATTGTTAAAGCAAAAAATTCGATGCAAATTGTTCAAACTGAAACCTTTGCCCCTATTCTTTATTTGATAAAAATCAGTGATATTGATGATGCGATTGAAAAGCATAATGATGTTCCGCAAGGACTTTCTTCTGCAATATTTACCAATAATTTGCAATATAGTGAACAATTTCTCAGTCATGCAGGTAGCGATTGTGGTATTGCAAATGTCAATATTGGCACGAGTGGTGCAGAGATCGGGGGAGCTTTTGGTGGAGAAAAAGATACAGGCGGTGGACGTGAAGCTGGTAGCGATGCCTGGAAAGCATATATGAGACGTCAAACTAATACAATAAATTGGAGCAAAAAAATGCCACTTGCCCAAGGTGTCGAGTTTGATTTGTAAAGTAAAAATACAGCACATATAACTCCAATCAGTCCTATCCGTTATATTTCGGGTAGGACTGATTGCATAAATTATACGTGTTTAGTATAATGAGAATTGGGTGACGAAAAAATATTATTGCTGTAAATTGCTGTTGTTACGGTAAAAATTCTAAATTAGATAAAGGTTAATATTTCAAATAATATACCAATTTTCGGAGGAACTATTTATGATGAACAATTCAATTAAAACAAGCAAGATTTATTCTTTAGGAGAACTGATAGAACTGGTTACTCCTAAAGAAACGGACCCGGATAGTGGACGTTTACGAGAATCCGCTGTATTAATTACAATCAAATATTAAATTTAATATACAAATGGAAACAAAGATAATTTGCGGGAATAGTGCATTAGAATTGACGAAATTTGAAGATAATTCTATTGACCTTGTGATAACTTCACCACCCTATGCAGATCAAAGGAAAACGAGCTACGGTGGCGTTCATCCTGATAATTATGTCGAATGGTTTTTACCAATTTCAAAAGAATTATTAAGAATTTTAAAGAAAACAGGAACATTTATTTTAAATATAAAAGAAAAAGCAGTCAATGGCGAAAGACATACTTATGTTCTGGAATTAATAATTGCCATGCGAAAACAGGGTTGGCTTTGGACTGAGGAATTTATCTGGCATAAAAAAAATTCTTATCCAGGGAAATGGCCTAACAGATTTAGAGATTCTTGGGAAAGGCTATTGCAATTTAATAAGCAAACGAAATTTAAAATGAATCAGGAATCAGTGATGGTTCCAATGGGAGATTGGAAGAAAAAGCGATTAAAAAATCTTAGCAAAAAAGACAGAATAAGAGATGTCTCAGATGTTGGGAGTGGTTTTGGCAAAAATATCTCAAATTGGATTAATCGGGATATGGCTTATCCCACGAATGTATTGCATTTAGCCACAGAATGTAATAATAAAAATCATTCCGCTACTTTCCCTAAAACCTTACCAACGTGGTTTATAAAACTTTTTACTGATCCTGAAGATTATGTGTTGGATCCATTTATGGGTTCCGGAACTACAATATTTGCAGCCCTTGAATTAGGTAGAAATTCCATTGGCATCGATATTATGCAGGAATACTGTAATATGGTGAAAGATAACCTAAATTGTCAGCAGCAAATCTTAAATTTTTAAAGAGGTTTTATGAAAGGAATTAGTTATCAAGATATCATTCTATACGTCGAACAAAATATATCCACTTTTCATTCAACGAGATTAAAAAGGTTACGGGAACTTAATCTATCAAAAATATTAAAACGAAAGAATCCATACCTTTTCAAAGTTAAAAATATTTTAACCGCTCAAGAATTAATTATGCAAATCCTCAATGCCTATCTTTCTTCACAAGAAGAAACTATATTCGGTGGATTTCTTGAAGGACTTGCTATTTATATCAACGAAAAAGTTTATGGCGGATGGAAATCATCTGCTAAAGGAATTGATCTGGAATTTAATCAAGATGATATAAGATACATTGTCTCTATTAAATCTGGTCCCAATTGGGGAAATAGTAGCCAAATTGCTAAATTGAAAAGTGATTTCAACACGACCAAAAAAATAATCAGAACAAATAACAAGAAAAAAAATATTATTGCTGTAAATGGTTGCTGCTACGGAAGAAATTTGAGACAAGACAAAGGAGAATATTTCAAATATTGCGGACAAGTATTTTGGGAATTTATTTCAGGCGATGAAAATTTATATACAGATATAATTGAGCCATTGGGGCATCAAGCAAAAAAAAGAAATGAAGAATTTCAAAAAAAATATGCCCAAATAGTAAATAATTTTACCCTTCTTTTTATAAACAACTTTTGTGATAATGGAGAAATTATCTGGGAAGATCTAGTTCGATATAATTCTTCCCAAAATGCCGTAGAGAACAAATTAACCTAGTAATTTATTTGTTTTCGGAGGAACTATTTATGATGAACAATTCAATTAAAACAAGCAAGATTAATTCTTTAGGAGAACTAATAGAACTGGTTACTCCTAAAGAAACGGACCCTGATAGTGGACGTTTACGAGAATCCGCTGTATTTCGGGGCATGCCGAACAAAGATTGGAAGTTGCTATCAAGTTTGGATAGATTGGGTTATCCTGATCAACCGCCTCATTTGAAATCTCACCTTGAAGAACATTTATTGCGAAATTTTATCAGGCACGCCAGAGCATATATCAAAATCACACCTTCTGAACTATGGGAATGGTTGGTTATTGCACAACATCGCGGGTTACCAACACGGTTATTGGATTGGACTTATTCCCCTTTGATTGCCGCTCACTTTGCAGTTCTGAACGGTGATCCCAAAATAGACAGAGTAATCTGGAAATTGAATTGGAAATTGATCCATGAAAAATTCCACGTCCAACCCTATGTTCTTAATGCGTATGAATTTAATGATGAACTGAAAAATCACGAGATCAGCAGCTTGTGGAATTTAATGACAGAATCGAAGGAGATTAAAAATTCTTTTGTCTGTCTTGTAGAACCATCTGCACTCGATCCACGCGTTGTTACCCAATCCGCTGCCTTTACCATTTCTTCTGATAAAACCAAATCGCTTGACAGTATTCTTATGAATAAGGGATTGTCACATGCGTTGGTTAAATACATTATTCCATCTAATCGGGTGGATTACATTCGCGATCAACTGGATATCTGTAGCATTGATGAAAGGCATATGTTTCCGGATCTCGGAGGAGTGGCTTCGGAATTAACTCGATATTATTCATCCTCTTCCCAAATTTAATTTGTTTAGATACTAATTTACCCAAAAATTAACAAAAGGAGCAGCAATGAAAAAACAGCAACAGCCACAAAAAATAAAGATTAATATTCCAAAAGAGAACGCAGAAGGGATTTATTCAAACCTTGTACTGATGAATTTTAATGATTCGGAATTTATTCTTGATTTTGCCAGAATATTACCGGCAGTTCCGGAGGCAAAGATTTATTCGCGAATAATGATGAATCCACAGCATACAAAAAGATTGATGAAACTTCTACAGAAGAACATTGAAAATTATGAAGAGAAATATGATGAGATTAAACTTCCTGAAAAGGATGTGAAAAAAAGTATCGGATTTTAATTTGAATTTTCTTCAACACTTTACGAATTATTTTTTCTAGACTTCGTAATAGTGTGCGGTTGAGGTAAAGTCCCAAAACAAACACGAAGAGACTCGTGTTCCGCGGATTACAATGTTCGCATTAACCCCTGACTTATCCGCCGGCTGGCGGAGGGGTAAATGAGAAAAAAGTGCCTGATTTAACCATTTTATCATTAGATTCGCCTTATGGGGAAATGGTTAAATCCCTTTTTTTAAGTGGGCTCATTAATGAAAAAGAAATACTACGA
>JAYEKN010000095.1 GCA_034661015.1 Candidatus Cloacimonadota bacterium | reverse complement strand
TGTAAAGTGCTATTTTTCGACCTCACCCCGACCCTCTCCTATCGAGGAGAGGGAGACAAAAGTTCCCCTTCTCTTTGAAGAGAAGGGGTTAGGGGATGAGTTGTAAAAAGGATGAAGAGTATATTTTACTTGATATACTACTTTACGGATGGACTCTAATTAGGATGATTGCGGTATAGAAACAGATTAAAAGGAATTTATCATGAACACAGTTCAACTAATAATTAAAAAGCGAAACAAGAAGTGCTTATCAAAACAGGAGATTGATTATTTTGTCCAAAATTATTTGAATGGAAATATCAAAGAATATCAGATGTCCGCAATGCTTATGGCAATTCTTCTAAATAACATGTCTTCTGAAGAAATTCACTATTTAACAGATGCATATATCAAATCAGGGAAAATAATTGAATTTCCGGAAAGTAATGGTAAATTTGTTGATAAGCATAGCACAGGCGGAGTGGGCGATAAAATTTCTACGCATCTACCACCAATAATTGCTGCATGCGGTCTATACGAACCAATGATCTCGGGGAGAGGATTGGGACATACCGGGGGCACTCTGGACAAACTTGAATCAATTCCAGGATTTTCCACCGAAATTCCTATCCAAAAATTTAAAGAAATTGTCAAAGAAAACGGCTTTGCGATTGTAAGTCAGTCGGAAGATATTGTTCCGGCAGACAGAGCAATCTATGCACTTCGCGATGTTTCGGGAACAGTTGAAAGCATTCCCTTGATTACGGCCAGTATCATGAGCAAAAAAATCGCATCAGGGATAGATGGGCTGGTAATTGACTTGAAAGTTGGGCAAGGTGCGTTTATGGAAAATATGGAAGATGCTGAAAAGTTGGCGAGATCTCTAAGTGAAGTTGGAAGAAATTTTGGGAAAAAAATTTCGGTGGTGTTTACAAATATGAATTCACCTCTTGGTAATTGCATTGGAAATGGGGTGGAAATTCAAGAATCTATTGAATTTTTAAAGGGGAATTATACTGATGATCTAAAGGAAATCACTTTCGCACTTGCTATTGAAATGCTTATAATTGGAGGAATTGTGTCCAATTCAAAAGAGGCGGAAGATAAAATTCTTGAGGTGATCGAATCCGGAGCTGCTCTTAATAAATTCAGAAAATTCGTAGAATTGCAAGGTGGGGACGTTAATGTAATTGATGATTATTCATTGTTGTGGTCCCCTGAATCCTCAATAGAAATTCGGGCAAAATCATCCGGCTATATTTCAAATATTCATGCAAAAAAAATCGGCTGGGCATTAATCCATGTGAATGCAGGCAGAAAAGTTCTAACTGATAAAATTGATCATTCTGCAGGAATGATTTTTGCAAAAAAAGTGGGAGATAAAGTTAATCAGGGAGAAAAAATAGCAACATTGTATTTTAATAATGATAAGGGAAAAATGGTTTCGGAAATGATTCAAGATGCCATAACTATCGCCGCTAAACTTGTTGAAAAAGCTCCCCAAATTTTAAAATAATAAATTCATGAATTTAGTTTGTTGCTTTTTTTTTCAACAATTTTTTAATACTCCAAAGAGTTTCAAGAGTATTTTACTCATCTTTTTTCTTTCCCCATTATTGTTGTCCGCAGCCGAGATTGAGGTGGCAGCAATTCAAATTGACTCAATTTTGGTTGACTCCACTCGAGCGGATTCCACAGAAGTTATCGTGGACTCTATTCGCTATACTGCGAAAAAAATCATCAACAATTATCAGGATGAGCAGATAAAATTAATCAATGATGCATCAATTTTCTATCAAAACACTTATCTTAAATCAGACTCAATAGTCATTGATGTAAAAGATAAAATAGCTGTTTCTTATGGTCTTTCTGAAATGTTCGATGGAAACAATAAGATCTTTGGTTCCAAAGTATATTTTGATCTGGATACAAAAGAGGGAATTCTGAAAAACGGCAGAACGCGTTTTCATGATGGCTATTATTCAGGGGAAAATATGCGCAAAGTCGGTGAAGAAGTATTTGATATTGATAATGGAAAATTCACAACTTGCAATATTGGGAAACATTATTATATTTATTCACCGAAATTTCGTATTTTTCTTAACGATAAAATCGTAGGTAAACCCATAATTTTATTTATAAACCATTTTCCGGTACTCGCACTTCCATTTGCCACATTCCCCATAAAGCGGACGAGAGAATCAGGTTTTCTTATCCCTGAACCCGGATATAATTCTACCGACGGAAAATATCTAAAAAATTTTGCATATTTTCAAATTTTTAGAGATTACGGGGATTTCATGCTTTCTGCCGATATTAATGAGTTGACTGGATTAGACTTCAATCTTCGTGGGAGGTATATTAAGAGATATATTTTAAATGGAAATGTGAACAGTCGATTGTTTTATTTCCATGAGGAAGCAAATGACAGCTACCAAATTCGTTGGTCTTTCAACTCATTTCACAAACAAAAATTATCTCCTTATAGCGATCTGACCATTAAAACGGATTTTGTAAGTGATACGGATATTCTTCAAATTAACGAAGACAAAGAAGTTCGTATGGAAAAATCTTTACATTCTTATGTTTTTTATAATTTTTCTAAAGATAGGATAAATTTCAATGCTGCCTCAGATTATAAAAGAGATTTGGACGATGACACCGAAACATATTATAATAAAATTTATTATTCTACTCGAACTGATTACTCGAAATTTAATCTGAATGGAAATTTTAAAACAACTTTGTATCCAAACCAAAAAAACAGAACAACTTTGGCACTTCCCTCTCTTTCGTATAATATTTACCGACACAGTTTTGCAGAAATTTTTAAACCGAATTTTCAGAGAGAAGCATACAATGAATTGCTGAAAAATTCAAATATTTCTTATTCCGGTAAATTGGCAAATTCAGGAGCGGTAATTGGTAATGATCCAACCTTTGCAGAGATTTTTTATAAAGATACTTACGATTCTACCGGTGCCTATCTTTCTGAACATCGAGAAGGGATAAAGCATTCTGTAACAGTAAGTTACATTGATGATATTTTCAAATATTTTCGATTTGACCAAAGTCTTTCTTACGATGAAATTTGGGAAGATAAGGATAAAAACAATGATAAATTCGTGCGAGGATTTTCTTACAGTTCAAACACAAAATTATCAACAAAAATATATGGATTATTCTATTTTGAGAATTCAAGATTGATAGCATTACGACACATCATTTCACCAAATATTTCCTACTCAATGCATCCCGATTTTTCTGAAAATGATAAATTCTATTCTTTTTCGGGAATCTCAATCAGCTCTGCAGACCGATCAGAAAAAGTGTCTTTTTCATTGACCAATCAGCTCCAAGCAAAAGTGAAGGGGGAAGAGCATCAAATAAAAAATCTCAATAATCTTCTGAAAATAAGTTCGTCGCTTAGTTATGATTTTGAGGAGAAGCCAAAAGGATTTAGCAATATTTCACATACTGCTACCCTGATTCCCTTCAATTTTTCCTTTTTGGGAATTTCTGCGAATTATTCTAACTCATTTCGCTGCACACAGGACAGCTACGATTTTGATATTACAAAATATTTTCTTTCGGCATCTCTTAGTTTGAAAGGTAAATTGCCATACATTGATTACTATCCTTATGATCCTCCGAAAAGCCTGGGTGAGTTGATAGATAGCGAAGATAAAAGTTTCATTTCTCCGAACCCAAAATTATCCGAAAAGCCGTGGTCCCTCTCATTTTCATATTCATATAGCAAAGATAAAAATTCGAATATCTATAGTTCGGACATTCATGCAAAACTTACACTGAACTTAACGAATAAATGGAGTATTGATTACAGTAATTATTACAATTTCAAGAAACACGAATTGATATCTCAGAGTATCCATCTTCATCGCGATTTGCATTGCTGGGCTTTAGATCTAAGTTGGAATAAATCAGGTGATTACTGGTCATACAAATTTAAAGTTGTCGCTGTCAAGTTGCCTGATTTGAAATTCAGGCATTCGGATCATAGGCATTAGAAGTGTTTTTTCGATTTCATTCCCACGAGGGAAACAATTTAAAATTTAAAATGTAAAATGTAAAATTAGCAATGTAAAATTAAAGCAATTCCCTGAAGGGGATAAATAAAATAGCATAAGGTAGCCTACCTTATGATGAAAGATTAAATGATTACGATGTTTTTTCGATTTTATTCCCCGAAGGAAAACAATGTAAAATGAACAATGTAAAATTTAAAATGTAAAATGAAAAATGAGCAATGTAAATTTAAAGCAATTCCCCGAAGGGGGATAAATAAAATAGCATAAGGTTGGCGTTAACCTACCTTATTATGAAAGATTAAATGATTACGATGGTTTTTCGATTTTATTCCACGAAGGAAAACAATGTAAAATGAACAATGTAAAATTTAAAATGTAAAATGAAAAATGAGCAATGTAAATTTAA
>JAYEKN010000094.1:50578-52488 GCA_034661015.1 Candidatus Cloacimonadota bacterium | reverse complement strand
ATTACGCTTTTCCAAAGCGTTTCGTTTTCCGTTTCGGAGAAACAGAATACGGATTTTGTATTACGCTTTTCCAAAGCGTGTCGTTTGCCGTTTCGGAGAAACAGAATACGGATTTTGTATTACGCTTTTCCAAAGCGTATTATTTACCACATCTCGTTGTGAACAATAGTCTCAAGTTTTTTTCTATTGTTACTTCCTGCAAAAATTTTTACAGCTTTTGCGTACAAACTGTCCTTTTTTGCAGGATAACCAAATGGACTCAAAGCCACGACTTTGATTTCCTGGGGAATGCTTAGAATTAACTTTACCTTTTCTTCATTAAATGCACCTAACCAGCAGGAACCGATTCCCATCTCCCAGGCAACGAGCATCATTTGTTGGAAAGCGATTGCCGTATCAACAAGATAATAATTTTGCCCATTCATTTTCCCGCTATTTTGGGGATTGCCACAAAGAACGATTACAACCGGAGCGTCTTTTATGAAAAAATTTGCCTTGCTGATAAATCCGGATTTTAATGCTAATTTATTAATTGTTTTTTTGTTTTGTATTACGATAAATCGCCAGCATTGTTTATTCTGCCAGGACGGAGCAAGTCTGCCGGCTTCAAGGATTTTATTAAGTTTTTCATCCTCGATTTTTCGAGTTGAATATTTTCTGATGCTTCTTCTGCTTTTTATTGTTTCAAATGTGCTCATTTTCACTCCAATCATCTTTTATCACAAATATTTTTAAAACCGCAAATTTTGACAAGATTTTTCGTATCAATAATAAATTACATATTAATATTTATCCACAAATTAGCTTATATAGGAACATGAAAATTCATATTAATCTGTTATATTTTTTTTCGTGTATTTTGTGGTGAAAATCTTCCTCTATGAAAAATAATAAAATAATTTATGCAAAAAACGGAACAGTTATTCTGCTAGATCAAACAAAACTTCCATTTGAGTTTGAATATCTTACGCTGACGAATTACCGGGAAACTGCTCAGGCAATAAAGAATATGAATTTGCGGGGAGCGGGAACCGTTGGCGTGGCTGCAGGATTTGCCATTGCGCAAGCATTTTCAGAATTTTCAGAACCGGAAAAAATTTTACAGGCAAAAGCTGAGATTGAGTCAACCCGCCCAACTGCTCAAAATCTTTTTTATTCTACGAATTTGGTTTATTCAAAAGCTATTTCTGCTGACAATCCCACTGAAACCGCTTGGCAAATTGCCGCTGGCATTCTCCAAAGTGATATTACAAGCACAAAACTGATTGGTGAATTTGGAGCTGAACTTATTGAAAATGGATTCGGGATTTTAACGCATTGCAATGCGGGAAAATTAGCAATTCAAGGTTACGGTTCTGCCCTTGCTCCAATTTATCTAGCTTTTGAACAAGGAAAGAAAAATATTTTTGTTTTTATAGATGAAACTCGTCCGCGTTTACAGGGAAGCAGACTAACAGCCTGGGAACTTGCCCAAGCAAAAATTCCCCATGCTATCATTGTGGATAATGCAGCCGGTTTCTATATGCAAAAAGGAGAAGTTGACATCGTATTGGTTGGTGCAGATAGAATTGCTGCTAATGGTGATGTTGCAAACAAAATCGGAACGTATGAAAAGGCTGTTCTTGCCAAAGAAAACAATATTCCTTTTTATGTGGCAGCCCCATCCAGCACAATTGACATGAAATGTAAAACTGGCAGTGAAATTATGATTGAAGAACGTGAAGCAAGGGAAGTTAGAGAAATTTTTGGAAAACGAGTTGCCAATGAATCCAGTGATGTACTCAATCCCGCTTTTGACATTACTCCGGCAAAATTCGTTACGGGGATAATTACTGAAAATGGAATTTACAAACCTGAAGCACTTGGAATTGAAAATTAATTATGGAAATATATCAAGGAACAAAATTTGA
>JAYEKN010000094.1:1630-50478 GCA_034661015.1 Candidatus Cloacimonadota bacterium | reverse complement strand
ATGAAAAAAACATTTATCCAGAAAGTAATTGAAAGAAAAATCGGTAAACCTGTGCAAGAAGGTGAAATCGCCTTTGTGGAACCGGATTACATTCTTACCCATGATAACACAGCAGCCATAACGCAAAAACTTGGACAGATAAAAGAAGGTATCAAAGTAAAATATCCGGACCGTTTGGTTATCATACTTGATCATGTAACTCCTGCGGCAAATGCAAAAACTGCAAATAATCATCAAGTGATCAGGAAATTCGTAAAAGATCAGGGAATTAAGCATTTTTTTGATATTGGAACCGGAGTTTGCCATCAGGTTTTACCAGAGCAAGGATTGGCTGTGCCGGGAAGTGTAGTTGTTGGTAGTGATAGTCATACTTGCACTTATGGAGCTTTGGGAGCATTCTCAACCGGAATTGATAGAACCGAAGCAGCCGGAATCTGGGTTACAGGACAAACTTGGTTTAAAATTCCGAGAACCTACAAGATCACCTTGAAAGGCAAATTGCATAAACATGTTTCTGCAAAGGATCTTATCCTCACCATTATTCACGACCTTCATGCAGATGGTGCAAATTATAAATCTGTGGAATATCATGGTGATGGAATCCAAAATCTCTCAATCTCAGAACGCATGACCATCGCCAATATGGCTATAGAAATGGGTGCAAAAAATAGTGCTTTTCCGGTTGATGAGCTTACACGAAAGTGGTTGAAGGATAGGGGAGTTGCCGATTACGAACCTATTTGGGCTGATGAAAATGCAGAATACGAAAAGGAATTTACTTACAATCTTGACGAAATCGTTCCGCAGGTTGCTTTTCCTCATTCAGTAGATAATGGTAAAAATATCACTGAAGCAGAGGGAATAGAAATGGATCAATGTTTTATCGGCACTTGCACAAATGGAAGATTGGAAGATTTTCATGTTGCCGCAAAAATTCTTGAGGGGAAAAAAATTAGTCCCCAAACAAGATTGCTAATTCTGCCTGCTTCAAGAGAGATTTATCAACAGGCTTTGAAGGATGGAACACTTTCGATTTTAAGTGAAAGCGGAGCAGTGATTTTACCCCCCGGATGTGGACCTTGCCTTGGAGCGCATCAGGGAGTAATGGCTGATGGAGAAAAAACCCTCTCGACGGCTAATAGGAATTTTAAAGGGAGAATGGGTAATAAAAATTCAGAAATATACCTTGCTTCTCCTGCTACTGTGGCTGCTACTGCTATCACGGGCAAAATCACAGATCCTCGCGTAGCACACGAGTCTCTTCGTGTGAAAAAATGAACTGGAGAAATGCATGATATTAATTACCGGAGCAGCTGGTTTTATTGGTTCACATCTAACTGAAAAACTGCTTGATAGCGGAGAAAAAATCGTTGGAATAGATAATTTATGCGATTTTTATGATATTGAACTTAAAAAGTATAATCTCGAAATAATCAAAAAGAATGAGAATGCGGATAAATTTATTTTCATCGAAGAAGATATCCGAAATTTAAATGGATTGGAAACAATATTTAACAATTTTCCCATTGACACGATAATCCATCTCGCAGCAATGGCTGGGGTGCGTCCCTCTATTGAAGATCCAATTCTCTACCAAGAAGTAAATGTGCGTGGCACTCAAAACCTGCTCGAATGCTCAAAAAAAAATAACGTAAAAAAATTCATCTTTGCTTCATCCTCTTCTGTTTACGGGAATAATAAAAAAATTCCTTTTGCAGAAACGGACAATGTTGATCACCCCATTTCACCTTATGCTGCTACAAAAAAAGCAGGGGAATTGCTTTGTTACACCTATCATGAAATTTATGATATTGATATGATCTGTTTGCGGTTTTTCACGGTTTATGGTCCAAGGCAAAGACCCGATCTGGCTATTCACAAATTCGCTCGAATGGTAAACCAAAAGAAGCCAATCCCATTTTACGGAGATGGAACCACAGCACGAGATTATACTTTTATAAATGATATTGTGGATGGCTTAAAAAAATCTTTGAAATGGATTCGAGAGAATACGAACATTTATGAAATTATCAATCTCGGAAATAATGAACCCGTAAAATTATCTCGCTTAGTCGAAGTTATATCCAATCATTTCAACTATGAAATTGTAATAAATCGGCAGCCCATTCCCAAAGGTGACGTGATGATTACATTTGCCGATATTTCAAAAGCCCGAAATTTATTTGGATATGATCCCAAAACCAGTATCGAATCCGGTTTGGATGAATTTTTCAAATGGTTTCATTCGTATTATTAATCTAACCAAGTCAGGAGAGAAAAAAGTCTAAAAAAGCTTGTAACGGACAAAAAGTTTTTTCTCCTAAAAATAATTGACATGAAACAAGCAATTTCAAAAGGCTGTCCGCTTTATTAATAAAAACAAGGATGAATTATGGAATTAAAAGTAAGAGTAGAGAACGCATTAAATAAAATCAGACCAGCTTTACTTGGTGATGGCGGAGATGTAGAATTTGTAGGTATTTCTGATGATAATGTAGTATCAGTACGTTTGCAAGGGGCGTGCAGAGGTTGCCCATTTGCAGAAATGACCTTAAAATTTAGTATCGAAAAGAAAATCAAGGAAGAAATTCCCGAGATTAAATCCGTAAAAGCTATCAAATGATAATTTAATGAATAAATCTCTAAAGAAGGTTGCCGGAGGATTTCTGGTTGGCTTGGGAATAATCGGTCTCTTCCTGCCGTTTTTACAGGGAATTTTATTGATAGCAGCAGGTTTGGCAACTATTGGAAATAAACGAGCAATAAAGTTGTTTGAAAAACTCAAACAATATTCAGACAGAAAAAAAAGGAATTGTTTATAAAATTAAAAAATGGAGATTTTCTAAAATAGGAATGTGGGTTTTTTTGCTTATTTATTCCAGGTTTTTAGTAGAAAGTAGATGCAATGCGAGTGAAGATTAATAATACTACATTATCTTTAAAGATAGGGGACATAACCGAAGAAAAAGTAGATGCCATTGTAAATGCTGCAAATAGTTCTTTGATGGGCGGTGGAGGGGTTGACGGAGCGATTCATCGAGCTGGTGGTGGTGAAATATTAGCTGAGTGTAAGCTCATCCGCAGTAAATACGGTAGATGTTCCACAGGTCAGGCAGTTATCACAACAGGAGGAAATCTCTCGGCAAAATATGTAATCCACACCGTTGGTCCTGTGTGGAGAGGTGGGTCTGATAATGAAAAGCAACTTTTGAAAAATTGCTATATAAATTCGTTGAAATTGGCAGATAAAGAAAAAATAAAAAGCCTTTCTTTCCCCTCGATCAGTACCGGAGCATACGGCTATCCTATCTTGGAAGCAAGTAAAATTGCTTTGGAAACAGTTGCGGAAAAAATACAAATGTTTGATTTCAATGAAATAAGGTTTGTTCTTTTTTCAGAAAATGATTTTGAAGTTTATAAAAGAATTTTAAGGTTAACGATTGGTTAAACTACCCCGGGATTATAAAAAAATAGAAATATTCTGTAATTCAATCCAACAGCTGACGGATTGAGTTATGCTTCTGTCAAATAGTTAATATTACAATTCCACCGACAGTCATTATCATACCAACTACATTTTTTAAGGTAATCGGTTCACTCGCGAAAATTATTCCCATCAAAGCACCAAATAGGGGAGAAGTGAATGCGATAGGCAAAACTTTTTCCAAAGGAGCTCCCTTGATGGCGTGATAAAAACAAAGCATTCCAACAGAACCAGCCACAACACCACCACCGATAATCAAATACAATAATGCTTTTGGTCCTACATGACGCAGTTGATGCCAGTATGGTTTACTTACAAATCCCAAAATTATTAGTGCTATAAATGTGCGAATTGTAATTCCCATTTGAGGTGAAAGATTACCAAGGTGCAAACCTTTTTTCTCAAAATAACCACCAACTCCCCAAGCTATTGCTGTGAGTAGAGCGTAGTATTGCGGTTTCATTTTAACTATTAAAAAATCAATAAAAATTAATCATTAAAGCCGAAATCATCAATCAGTTTATCAATGATTTTAACCTTCTGAGATGGAAAATCGTCAAATTCAAAACCTGTCAAATAAAAATCCGGATTAATATCTTTTTTACTCCATTTACTATGAGTAGAAAATATTAATTCTTCACTTCCCATTATTGGGTTTGGAAGAAGCATTTTCATATTGAATTCTTTATTGATTTCAATTTTTTTTGTACTTATCAACATGCAACCCTTCTGATTAATATCAGCAAGATGTCCAATAAGTTTGTCTTTATCCCTATCAAAAACGCGTAGATAATAAATCAAATGTCTTCTCTTTAACTGTCGTTTATTGTTCATCTTATCTCCTTCATTAATTAAATTTTACGGAATAACCGTGTTCCTTAATCGTATTAATAATATTTTCTGTAGCTTTAAATATCAATTTCTTATTATATTTTCTTGCAAGAACTATAATTCTGAGAAAAATTTTTTCATGAGGTAATGTGAATTCTTCTATTTTTAACATATTAATAGTGATATTACCATCCGCAATGTCTTTAAAGAAATTTTCAACTAAAGTTTCCAGATTGTTGATTTCCTGATTACTCAAATATTGAGGAAAGATAATACTATTTGGATCTTTTTCAAAAAGCATCTGGGAATCGGTGCCCACAATCTGTTCAGTCAATTGATTTGGTTCACTATCGTTCTGCATTGGTTTGAGATGTTTGCTACTGGGTGTGATCTCAAGGGAATTTATTCTCCACAATAACTGACTAAACTCAATGGGTTTATTTAATATGTCCACGGAGTGCTCAGTTAAATATTGTTTTTCATTCTTGCTAATGGGTGAACCTGTCAAAATGATTACCGGGAAGTTGCTATCAATTCTTTTAATCTCTTTTAGAAGAGTTATACCATCCATTTCCGGCATAACAATATCGCTAATAATCAGGTCGATTGCTTCGCGTTGAGACTTGAAAATCTCAAGGGCTTCTTTCCCGTTGAATGCAGAAATACACTGGAAATTTTCATTTTTCAGTCTATTTATAAGCATTTTAATTACAGTTTCTTCATCGTCAACAACAAGAATATCTAACGGTTTTGCATGAGGATGGCTTTCTGGTTTATCTTTTTTGACTTTTTCATTTTGTTTCATGTCGGATATGGGAAAATAGAGATTAAAAGCGGTTCCTTGTCCGGGATTACTTTTTACAGAAATACCACCATTGTGGCCGGTAACGATACGCGAAACCATAGATAAACCCAAACCGCTTCCTTTTTTACTAACTTTAGTCGAGTAAAAAGGATCAAATATGTGTATCAAATCTTCTCGCGAAATACCTGTACCGGAATCTCTGAATGAAACAAGGATATATTTTCCGGGCTTAAGGGTTGTGTTCGTGAATATTGCTTCATTATCAAATGTTACAATCTCCGTTTGGACAATTAGTTTGCCCCCATCTTGCATTGCATCTTTTGCATTTATACAGATGTTCGTTATCACTTGCTCCATTTGGGACGGATCAGCATAAATATACCAATTGTCCAAAGAAAACTTTTTTACGATTTCATGGTTTTTACTAAAAATATTTTTAATCAATTGCAAAGTATTATTGAGAATAATATTAATTTGAATCGGTTGTTTATAGGTTTCTTGATTCCTGCCAAGGGATAGTAAATTGCGAATTAATTTTGCTGCTCTCTCCACAGAAGTTGAAATTGCCTCAAGACTGGTTTGCTGCGTTTCATCCATACAAATAGAACTTAAGTAATCTGCATGGGATAGAATGATGTTCAAAATATTATTGAAGTCGTGAGAAATGCCAGCTGTGATGCGAGAAAGCATTTCAATTTTCTGGGAGTGTATCAGTTGCTGTTCCAATCTTTTTTCGTTGCTGATATCATCCTTGATAATTATATAATTCTCGATTTTACCTTCATTGTTGGCTACTTGGATGGCAGTGGTTTTTTCAGAATATATTTCTCCGGTTTTTCTCTGATTTTTTATATTTTTTTTCCAAGGCTCTTTATTATCGAATGCCCGTAGCATCTCTTCAAGATAAACTGCAGAAAATTGATGTTCAACACCAAAGAGCAAGTTTTTAAAAAATTTTTGGTCGGAGTTTATCTTCCTAAGCAAATTACCGCGAAAATCATCTTTTGTTTGTGAAGAATCTGCTTTTGTTACGAAAAGATTTTTGTGAAGGTAGGGGATTTTTTGTCCCAAGACCGAATTGGAAAGAAATCCGGTAACTTTTTCAAAAGCCGGATTAACATAATCAATCCTCCCTGTATTATTAGTAATGATTAGAGCTTCCGGAACTGCAAATCGAAGAGTTCGATTAAGAAAATTTATTTTAGCGATTGATTTTTGGTGGTCGCTGATCTCCTGATTCAAATTAGAGTTGATCTCTCGAAGATTTTGGGATTGATTTGTTAATTCATCCTTTTGAGATTCCAGTTCTTGGTTTGCACTTTCCAGTTCAGTAGTTCGCTCCATTACTCTAATTTCGAGATTCTCTTTCATCATCTTTAATGCGTCAGAGCGTTTTTTTCTTTCGGTTATATCACGAAAAGTAAACACAAATCCCAAACATTCCCCCGCCTGATCTCTAATTTCAGAACCACTACCGGAAATAGGTATGGTTTTTTTGTCTTCTAAAAGAAGATTGCATTCTTTGTTGCAACTGCTTTCAGACTCCGGAGCAAGAAGATTCAGCATACACTTGTCAAAATTTACATAGTTTTCATTGCAACTGATTCTAAAAAAATTTTCAAGTGGTTTTCCAATAACATCCTCTTCTTTCCAACCGGTTATTTTTTTGGCGAAAGGGTTGATAAATTTTATGTTTCTGCTATTATCACAGGTGATTATTCCCTCGGCAATGCTTTTAAAAGATGAGGACAACCATATCTCTTGTTCGCGTAATTTTTTTTCAATTTCTTGTTTTTGTAAAACGATATTAATGGTAACGAGAAGTTGCTTATCCTGATAAGGTTTAATAAGATATGACTGAGGATTTGTGAAAGCGGCTTTCTCCAGTATCTTTGTGTCCGAATATGCTGTGAGGAAAATACATGGAATGTCAATTTCGCTTTTTATTCTTTTAAAAGCTTCAATTCCAGAATCGCCATTTCGTAAATGGACATCAACGAGCATAAGATCTGGCTTATATTGAATGGCTTGATTATAGGCTTGCTCCTCATTGACTGCTATTCCAACCGCTTCATAGTTATGGTTGTTAAGGAGTATTTTTATATCCTTACCAACAAGCACTTCATCTTCGATAATTAATATTCTCGCTTTTTTCAAACAAAACTCCTAAATAGAATAAATTTATTCACATTAAATTATGAAGTGTAAGATTATGGCAAGTTATTTTGTTTTAAACAATGATTTTTTTTTGAATACCTTATTGTTTCGGATCAAATAAAATGCGGTCAGTTTTCCTTGAACACCGCTGGTTTATCACTGTTTTTTCAAACCTTTTGGATTCATCTTTGACAATGCAAGTTACAAAATCGGAGTTAGCAGCCTAAGATGCAATCCTTTCCTTTGCAAATTTCTTCTGATGGATGA
The DNA here is from genome assembly GCA_034661015.1 of Candidatus Cloacimonadota bacterium. Taxonomy (NCBI): domain Bacteria; kingdom Pseudomonadati; phylum Candidatus Cloacimonadota; species Candidatus Cloacimonadota bacterium. Next base: position 42,934 of record JAYEKN010000094.1, on the reverse strand, counting down.
AAAGGATAGATTAAGAATTTGAGACAGCTTTCTTGAATCGGTTCGGAATCTGACACTGGTATTTTTACCTGATTTAAAGATAGAACAATACATTTTGCCCATATTAGAAAATTTAATTTGCAAATTTATATTCCTAAAATTAATTGGATAATCTTTGATGGATTCTGCAATTCGATCAGCAACAAATTGGGATATAATCCCTGATGAGTTTGAACTTTTGTTAAACGAAAAAAAGTCATTTCGGATATTATATGGACCAAAAGAAGATTTGATCAGAACATTGTTTGCAGTTGGTGGTTGTTGTTTTGAGTGAATTTTTGAATTAATCCTTGATAAAGTGCCTAATTTTTCGGAAAACAAACTAGCATATCCCATCCTATTTGCATCTTTATTGCTAACAAATTTAGATAAATTTTTTTCGTTTCCATTAACAATCTCAGAACGAGTTGATATATCAAATATATTTTGGGATTGAATTCTTCCCTTCTGAAAAGAATGGTTGTAAGAATTGAACTGTGTAAGCAAATTTGCCGGGAAAAATATTTTGTGAGAATTTTTTCTCAATTTTTCAAAGGAAATTTTATTTTGAAGAATCGTGTGAAAACTAATATTTTTTGTGGAATTTGATGTAGCAAGTAACTTGTCTCCGGAGAAAAAATTAAATTTTTTAACCTTATCAGAACGATCACTTTTCGTAACTATTGGAAGATAGACCATTTTCACACACCCATTTTTATTCAGTTGATGACGAAATTATTGCAGAATTTTCCATTTAATTTTAAATTCTTATTTTACAGTTAATGAGGTTATTTTGTAATATTTCTAAAGTGATACTTTAGGTTTATTAATTTTTTTGATTTAGTATTAATTGGGTAAGAGTGAAAGCTCGTTCTGTGGGTAATGTTGCCAAGATTTTCGCTGCATCACGTTCTTTCATCCGCATAAGTAATTCTGCAAAAGTTTCATCATCAAAATTGCGAAGCAAATCAACCTTTTGAGTTATTTGCATTGATTTTAAAATTTTCAATGTCTTGCTAATATTCACATTCTGTGGTGATTGGGGGCTTTCTTTTTCATCTTTAGAAGGCAAGGCTATTTTGCTTTTTGCTTGCTTTATCACTTCTTCAAAAGGATATGGATTATCCACGGTATCAACAATACCCTTAAAGACATCTGCATTATTATTTTCTACGATAATAACTTCTTCAGAAGGTTTCGGTGGGATAACTTCTTCAACAATTTTACCGGTATTTGCGTTAATCATTTTATTTTCCGGTTTAGTTTCCGGAGTTCCCAAACTATCCAATGCAATTAGTGAGTCTGTGCTGATTGAATCTGTCTCTGCAATTTGCACTACCGGTTGAACAATATTTGATGAAAGAACAGAATCTGCCACAGTGGAGTCAACTAATCCCGAAACCTTAAGGATTTCCAGAAATTTGATTTGCTGATCTTGAATATTCTGAAAAAACATACTTGAGAAAAAATAAGTTACTGCAATACTCACTAAAAAGATTCCCACATAGAAATAAACCGGAGAAAATTTGAAGGATTTTTTTTCTTTCTTCTCCTTTTTTTCCTTTTTTTTCTTCTTTTTTTTCTTCTTTTTCCCTTTTTTGTCTTCTTCTTTTTCTGCGTTCTCTTCTTCTAATGCTTGCTCTTCAGTCTCTTTTATTTCTTCGTCAGCCATAGTTACTCCTTTTTAAGCGGATTGAAAGTAAGCCATTAAGGCTATCTCATCTTCATTATGTTTAATGAGGCGTTTATGTTTCTGATTATATTGTTTTTGTTTTTTCGCTTTAAGTTTTTCCAAGATTTTTCGTTTGTTAATAGCTTCGTTCAGATGCATCCTGTCTTTTGCCAAACGCCGATCAATGCTACCAATTTTATTCATCTGATGCTTGAGTGATTCATTGAGAAAATTATCATAATTGTAATAATTAATAAAGTCGCTCACTTTTTTTTTACAAATTTTCATCTTGCTATTTTTTTCTATAGAATTCCAATTAATACCCACTTCTTCATTCAAATTTTCCAACTGGCTTTTTGCTTGATATAATTTGTGTAGATCCAAAGCCAAAATCCTAATTTTTTCTTTCTCGGTATTTTTTCTTAAAATAAGCAATTTTTCGAGTCTAAAAAAGAATTTTTTCATTTCAGTACCTTTTTAAGTTTGTCTATTGTTTCTTCAAGGGAAAATGATTCTGAAATATCCTGTTTGAAAAAATGATTGATTCTATCAATATTCTCAATTGCATAATCAATTTTTTTGTTTGTTCCTTTTGCATAGGCTCCGAGAGTGATAAGATCTTCAGTTTCTTTATAAATAGAATATGTTTCAATGATTTTTTCGTATAACTCTTTGTGCTCTTCTGAGATAATGCCACGCATAACTCGACTAATACTTCCCAAAATATCAATGGCAGGATAGTGATTAATATTTGCAAGATTTCTATCAAGAATAATGTGCCCGTCAAGGATTGCTCTTACTTCATCTTCAATAGGATTGTTCAAGTCATCCTCCTCTACAAGCACGGTGTATATTCCGGTTATAGAGCCATCTTCGGTTTTGCCGGGACGTTCTAAGATTTTTGGCAAGATTGAAAAAATTGAAGGTGGATATCCTTTTACGGTGGGTGGTTCACCTACTGCCAAACCGATTTCGCGTAACGCTCGAGCAAAGCGTGTGATAGAATCCATCAGCAACATTACGTCATTGCCGCGACCTCGAAAATATTCTGCTATTGCTGTAATGAGAAATGCACCTTTCACTCGCATTAATGGACTTTCATCCGAAGTAACCGCAACAACAATTGATCGTTTCAAACCTTCCGGTCCGAGTATATTTTCCACGAATTCCTTAACTTCTCTTCCTCTCTCACCAATCAAGCCAATAACATTGATATCAGCTGTTGATGATTTTGCGATCATTCCGAGGAGAACACTTTTCCCAACTCCTGTGCCGGAAAAAATTCCCACACGTTGACCTTTTCCGATTGTAGCGGTTGCGTCAATTGCCTTAATCCCCGTGCAAAGTGGCTCGTCAACTCGAACACGTTTCATGGGATTTATCGGATCAGTGCCGATTGGCAGAAATTCTTCGGCGATCAAACCACCCTTATCATCTATTGGTTGCCCGATTCCGTTGATTACTCTCCCAACAAATTGGTCACTAAATGGTATATTGAAATTAGCTCGTTCGGAAATAACTTCGCATCCCGGGGAAATTCCACTAAAATCATTGAAACACATAAGTTGATTTAAATTATCCTTAAATCCCACAACTTCCGCCAAATAGCTTTTCTTTCCGGAAATTATTCTACAAATTTCTCCGATTTTTACATTAGGTCCCCTTGATTCAACAGTCATCCCGTAAACATTTTCGATTTTCCCTTTTTGGCTAATCAAAGAGGTGTTTTCAATCACACGAATGGGGTCCATAAAAATTGTACTTATTAATGAATTCATAAAGTTCCGTTCCTAAAAACTTATATAGTTTTCTTTAAGTGCTTTCTTCAAGTTTTCAAATTGTTCGGATAATCTGGCGTCAATCACAAAGGAATCCGTTTCTACAACACAACCACCCTTTTCAATACTTTCGTCTGGAATCAACTCGATATTCTCGGTTTTATACCCTTTTCTCTCTGCAAGTTCTTCCAAAACCGAAGAATTATCTTTGAAATATTTCAAATCGTCCGGATTTAGTTTGAGAATGCAAGGGATTTTCTTATCAATTTTGTTCAAAGATTTTAGAATATTTCGCGAAATAAGGTTCTTATCTTTATCGGATAATTCAACCATAATCTTTTTCATAATTGCCAAAGATATTTTCACAGTTTCTTTATGATAATTTTCTGCAATATTCACGAAACTTCTCTTATAAACATCAATCTGATTTTCGAAATCCCTAAACATTAAATCAACTTTTTCAATATTTACTTGTTTTAGTTCTTTGATCTCTTGTTCATTATTTTTTATTAATTCTTCAATTTTGTTTTCATATTTATTTGATAAATTTTCCGTAATCTCTTTTGCAGCTTTTTCCGCACCTTCATTTAAACCTCGATTATAGGCACGTTTTACTTTTATATCATACAATTTCTCTATTTTATCAAATTTTTCAGTGAAACCTTGTCGAATCGGCAAAGGAGTTCTATAGTCTTGTTCAGATTTTTTTTTCTCTTCAAGTTCCTTTTTTCTTTCTTTCATTATATCGCTAAAATCCGGTAAGGTTGAATTAAAATTTTCAAAAACTGTTTCTTTAACTTTATCGCTTTTTATTATTTTCATTAGACCATCACCTCTTCAGCAGCATTCAAACTGATTTTTTCTTCGTCGCGCAAACGACGAATTGTATTCACGATTTTTTTCTGCATATCCTCTACAACTCGTAAGCGGAGAGGACCAAGATAACCAATTTCTTCTTTTAGAAGTTTTGTTTGACGCTCGGAAAGATTATCGAAAATTATTTTTGTTGTTTCCTCATCAGTATGTTTCATGGCAACTGCGAGGTCGGAATTATCAACTTCTTTTAATATTTCTCGAATGGAGTGGCTGGAAAGATTTTTGATATCTGCAAATACGAACATCAATTCTTTTATTTCATTTGCCAGATCCGAAGAAGTGTCTTGAAGAACTTCCAATATTTCTCTTTCAGCAGTAGCACCAACCATATTCATCATTTCTGCAGCAGCTTTAACACCGCCAAATTTACCCATAGATTTGGAAAAACTGATCTTATCTTCTAAAACTTCTTCAACCATCCTTAGAGTTTCCGGAGGTACTTCACCAATCTGTGAGAAACGACGCAATAATTCCGGTTGAATTTTTTTGGGAAGCATGGTAAGCATCTCACCGGCTTGCTTGGGTGAAAGTTGGGTTAATATCAAAGCAATTGTTTGTGGATGTTCACTCTGAATGAAGCTGACTAATTCTTGCAGATCCACTTCCTGAAATTTGCTGAATCCACTCTTGTGAAGATTTCTTTCAATCTTACCAATGAGGACCTCGGTTTTTTCATCTCCAATTACGTTTTTCAATAATTTTCTGGCATAATCCACTCCACCCATGGTGATATATTGTTCTGCCCTGATCATGTTGAAAAATTCTTCAATAACCTGCCCCGTAACTTCAGCTGAGATATTATCCATACGCACGAGTTCACTACTAACCTGTTCGAGTTCGAGATCGTTCATTTTAGAAAAAAGTTTGGCAGATACTTCCGGTCCCAATGCTAAAGAAAGGGCAGCACATTTTTGAATACCGGATAGATGTTCGAAATTTACACCCATAATAATTCCTTTATAATTTGTTGTTTTTTACTTACTGAGCCAACTTCTTAAAATTGCATTGGCTGCTTCAGGATTGTTTTGAATATATTCACTAACTCGTTTTTTTTCCAAATTTCTTTTCTTCTGATTTATGTCGGGTTTTTTCTGAATACTCGCCATCATTTCCATTTCAATTTTCATCTGTTCGCGTTTTTCAAGTGCTTTTCGTTTTCTTTCAAGAAGTTTCTTCATTTCGATATCTTCTTGAGTAGGTTGATTGATTTCCGAAGACCCACCATATTTTTCTCCACTTGCTATAGAATCTTCCATTCCATGAATTTCATGTTCAAGATTTTCTACTTCCTTAAGTATCTTTAATCTCTCCTGTTTTTTCTTTTCATCGAATTCCATTTCTTTTTCCTCCAGCTCCAAATTTTCAAGAGCTTTTTTTCTTAAGTCCATTTCCCTTTTTTTGGTTTCTAATTCCAAATCCTGAGTTTCCAACGCCAATTTTTTAATTTCTTCTGAACTTTTCGTTGGCTTCTCTTTTAAGGTGGATGTTTCTTGGGAATTTTGATCAATCTTTTGTTCGGGTGATTGTTTTGTTTTCTCTACGGGTTTTGTTTCATTTTCATCTTCAGGGGTAAATTGTTTTTTAATTTCAGTTTGTGGTTTTGTTTGTGATGTTGCTTGGGTAGGGGAGGTCATTGTTTGTGGCGTTGCGTGTTGCTGATAAATATTTGATGAAGGTTGAGCACCTGCCGGAACTGTTAATGGCCGAATATGTGCAGTTAACTCGGTAAGATCATAATTTTTTAAAATGGATTTAATCAGAAACACACCTAATACCAAAAGAAGTAATGTAAGCACTTTTGTAAAGAGATCTGCAGGTAATTGGAATCCACCGCTCTTCATTCCTGCCAACATCGGTAATTCATCTTTGGTTTTAAACTGCATATTGCTAACAGTTATTCTATCTCCACGCGTAGCATCAGACCCAATGGCGTTTTGCACGGTTAAGGTAATATCATTGATCTCCTGATTAGTACGGGGAACATATTTGGTAATCATTTTTCCATCTTCATTTTCCTCTTGAACGTATGTTCCATCAATTAAAACAGAAACCGAGATGTTTTTAATTTTTCCGGATTTTTTAACCGTGTGATTTATACTTTTGCTGATTTCATAATTGGTAGTGATTTCAGATTCCCTGGTTTCTCCTCCCACATCCTTTTCACCGTCCTGAGAACTGCTTTCACTAATGGATTCACTTCTGGCAACTTGAGAATTTGGATCATACGTCTCATCTGTTTGGTCAATACTCTCCATATCTAATTCAACCGAAATTCGGACAACAGAATTGTCGGGTCCGAGAACATTATTGAGCATTGAACTAACTTTATCCGTTAGATATTTTTCTACTTCCATCCTCTGAGTTAGACTGCTTGAAGTGCCTTTGAAATCGTCATACTGCTCACTTGAGAGGATATCACCTTTTGTATCCACTACTGTTATATTTTGTGGTTGCAAACCCTCCACGCTTGATGATACAAGATAGATGATGCTTTGGATTTGTTCCTTTGTTAAATGCTCAGAACCAGCAAGTTTCAAAGTTACTCCTGCGGTTACAGGTTTTTCATCTTCCTTAAAAAGGGCTTGATCGGGCATTACAATATGTATTCGCACATCTTGTATGGGTTCCAAATCAGTAATGGTTTGAGCAATTTCTGCTTCGAGAGCTCTTCGAAAATTAATTTTTTGCAAAAATTCAGTTGTGCCAAATCCCTTTGAATTGAGAATTTCATAACCGAATCCCTTTTTTGTGGGAAGTCCATCTTTTGCCAGAGATATTCGCAATTTGTATATATCATCTTGGGAAACAAAGATAGTATTGCCATCTTTCAATTCATAATTAATGTTCTGCTTGTCCAATTTTTCCACAATAGCTCCGGCATCATTTGAACTGAGATTGGAGTAAAGAAGGCTCATTGCAGGTTTATTTGTCCATTTCAGAATCAAAGTCGTAAAGAGAATAATGCTAATAAGAACAGAAGCAATCACGATTTTTTGACCGGTTGAGGCATTATCAAAAATCAGTTTTAATTTATTATCACCCATTTGTGCTCCTTTTAAACCTGCATTCGCATTATTTCTTTATACGATTCAACCAGTTTGTTACGAATCTCTACCATCAAATTAAAACTAATGTCGGCTTTTTCCATTGCAATCATCACGTCATGAACGTTTTTGACATCACCGGTAGCAAACTCATTGATTTTCTGGTTTGCGTCGAGCTGCATTTTATTCACATCTTCCAATTGATTTTTAATTATTTGTAAAAAAGACGTATTTTTTTTTCCCGCAATTGATTGGATAGGTTTGATTCCTTTTTGATTGATACCGCTAATTCCGTTAATATTCATCAGTTACCTTCTAAATCTTAAGTGCTTCTTTATCCATTTCTTTAGCTGCGTTTAAGGCAGCCAAATTTGCTTCGTAGGCTCTTGAGGCTACCAAGAGATTTGCCATTTCACTTACAATATTTATATCCGGCAGTTCCACATAACCGTTTTCATCTGCGTCAGGGTGATTCTTATCATAAACAATTTTTGTTCTATTTGCAACTTCTACTATTTTTGCTTTTACTTGATTCACGTTGACCGAATTAATCTTTGTTGAACCTGTATTTTGAATATGATTTGAATTTGTTAAAGAAAGTTTCCCCTTTTTTTCCATATAGGAATTTAGGGTTTTAGAAAAAGGGACATTTTCCATAACCACTTTTTTATACTTATATCCTTTGGAGTTTGCATTGGCAATATTTTGCACGATCGCATCAATTCGTTTTCTTTGAGCTGCTAAGCCGGATGAACTGATGCTGTATAAATTTGCAATTTTCATAATTATCTACCTTTAATAGCGGTTCGGAGAATACCAAACATCTTATTGAGAACTTTGGCGGATGTCTGGTAGTTGATTTGATTATTTACTAAGTTGACCATTTCTTCATCAAGTGAAATTTTATGCTCTCCCACATTTGAAAATTTGCTTTTTTCAACTGAAATCATTTCCTCGTTTATTTCAGAATTCTTTGATAGATGAGCTGGATTGGTTTGAGTAATATCAGAGGATTTTTCATTTATTGCCTTTTTTAAGTTGTTTTCGAAACCAACGCTGATTTTTCGATAATTTTTAACTTCTGCATTTGCAATATTTGAAGAAATTGCTCTGTTTCGGGCTTTATAGCCGTTCAAACAAGTTTGCAGAATTTTAACTGAATTTCCAAAAATCGAATTTAATATCATAATAGCTCCATATTGAGATTACATTCAAATTTTATGCCAAAAAGCATAATAGACTGTTTTAGATTTCTAACATCCATTTATTATGCGAGATAACATAACAAGTAAAATCTTGAAAAAAAATTAAATTGCTGTTTGTTTGGGACAATTTTTCCATATTATGCACCATTTTTTTTCAATTAATTTACGGCTTTATATAAATACCCGGGAGAATAGGATCGAAGGTGCTGTATTTTACCACTTTTGAAATTAATTGAACGGTCAAAGTTGTATTTGCTTTGATGAGCATTAAGCCTTTTTTTGTGTAAACATCGTCTGCAACGACCATGCCCACTTTCATCTGATGAAGTTGGATTAAAAATTTCTCTTCCGGTTTTCCTTTTTTAAGTTGAGATACATAGTGAGAAAGAAGATCCAATAGTTGCTCATCAAATTCTTGATAGTGATACTGCTTCATTTCCGCAAATACTTCATCAGCATCCATATTTTTATTGATCCGGTACTGATTTGAAAAATAATCGGCAATGTAAATAATTCGCGAACCAATTGGAATTTCTTTTCCTTTTAATTTATCAGGGAATCCAATACCGTTAAATTTTTCGTGATGGTGGGCAATATCCAGAACAATTTTATCCGAGCTTTCTGTTCCTTTTACAGATTCCAGCATATAAGTAGCAAGTGCCGGATGCTGCTCATATAATATTTTTTGATCAACAGATAGCTCAATTATTCGTTTGGAATTAATTTCATCCGATAACGCCAACTTACCAATGTCATGCAAACTGGCAGCATAATTTATTTCGCTGATTTCACTTTTTGATAAATTTAATTCCTCAGCAATGTAAACCGAAATTTGTTTAACGTCCATTGAATGGGCATATAGAAGATAATCGGTCATTTCAACGAGTCTAATATAGAAATCGTAAGCATTCCGAAGATTGTCATTAAGCTGGGATTGAATAGTTTTGGCATTTTTTTTATAAAAATAAATTGTTTTGTCTTTATCTATGATAATTTCATGAGCGATTGTCAATTCGTTCTTATTCTTATTAATAGATCTGTCAGTCTCAATTTGGTTGAGCAACCTCGAAATTTCGTTCTTCCAAAGTACTTGGGGAGCTCCGGATAGCAGAAGAAAGAATCGGTTAAAAGATATTTCTTCGGAACGAACACGATTTATTTTGTAAATAATCATTATATAAGGAAAAATATCTTTTTTGCGGATTGCTATTGATAAAATATCCTGATAATTATTAAAGCCGAGATAGTCAAAAACCGGTATGAGAACCGTTTTTTCATGACTGATTTTCATAAAGTCTTTGTAGTGAGATACTGAAGAAAATTCCACCAAAATTTTATTTTCTGAAATAAAACTCTTCACAACTTTTCTTAGTTTTTTCTCTATCTCTTGGTTTGATCCGATATAAATAATTTTTCTTTTCATATTTTATCCATTAAATATTTGTTATAAATCCTATCAGCAAATTTTGTTCCATTTATCTCATTTGAAAAAAATAAACACAAAGGTCACAAAGTACACAAAGAAAAGTGAAAAGGGATAAGGGAAAAGTGAGAAGGGAGAAGGGATAAGAGAAAAGTGAGAAGGGAAAAGATAGAAAAACTATCACTCGTTCCCAAAGCCACACCACCGTTTCTCGTTCCCAAGCCCCCGCTTGGGAACGCAATTTTACTCCTAGAAAAATTCATTCTAAAAAGCATGTAACCGGCAAAAAGTAAAATATCACGGATATTTTACTCCAAAAAAAAAGAAAATTATTTCTTATATAAATGGAAATATTTTCTTTAAGTAAATCAAAATAGCAACGAGAAAAGTGGTTATAGCCTTGATATTTTTAACTCACTAAACATCTATTCTTTTGGCACAATCATTGCAACAGTCAAAAACCGAGGTACAAAATGCTATCTAATATTATTACATCAGCAAATGAGATGACAAAAAAGTTGGAAATGCAAGATGTGGTTTCAAACAATCTTGCAAATATCAATACCAATGGATTCAAAAAGGATATGATCAATTTCCGGAAGGTTTTTGATGCTAAACAAAATGATTTTATAACAGAAACAAAGATTTCAACCGATTTCACGCAGGGAAACATGGTCTTGTCCGGAAACGCCTTTGACCTTGCTGTAAACGGAGATGGTTTTTTTGCTGTTGAGGATGGAAACAACGAATTGTTTACCCGCAATGGAGCTTTCTCAAAAAATTCCGAAGGATATTTAGTAACTCAAATGGGTCGAAAAGTTCTTTCGGACAATGGTCCTATTATAGTAGAAGGAAATGATTTTCTCGTAGATAAACAAGGTGGCGTTTGGGTAGATAATGAATATCGTGGAACCTTGAAAATAGTTTCTTTTCAGGAAATTAACAAGCTTCAGAAAGCACAATCCAACGGATTGTTTGAAAATCTTGGCAGCTCATTCATACTTAATCCGCAAACAAATGGAGAGTGCGAAGTTTTACAGAATACTTTGGAAAAATCCAATGTATCATCCACCTCTGAGATGATTGACATGATCAAAATATCAAACGAATATCAAACAAATTATCGAGTTCTTGATATAATTAACGAACTCACAAAAAAATCAATTCAAGAATTATCAAAGGTTTAGAAAGGAAGACGTATGTTTAGATCGCTCCAAACAGCTGCTACCGGGATGAAAGCGCAAGAATTGATAATTGATACAATTACAAATAATCTTTCTAATGTGAACACAACCGGTTTTAAAAAAAGTAGAATAAATTTTCAAGATCTGATGTATAAACAACTGAATAATGCAACTCAGCAAACTGAAAATCCTTCTCCCGCCGGATTGGAAGTTGGATATGGAACCAAACCGATTGATTCCGTAAAAGATTTCTCGCAGGGAGTATTAACGCAAACAGAAAGATCTTTGGATGTAGCAATTAATGGTGAAGGACTTTTTCGCATTATGAAGCCGAATGGTGAAGTGTTTTTTAGCCGTGACGGCTCTTTTCAGGTTTCATCTGATGGAACTCTCGTAACAGCCGACGGATACATCGTTCAGCCCGATATTATCATTCCGGAAAACACACAGGAAATTACGATCTCAAAGCAAGGAATCGTTAATGCTACTTATCCGGGCGATCCGCTACCGGAAGAATTAGGGCAAATCGAATTGAGCAAATTCATAAATCCGGTAGGTTTGCGGAGTGCTGGTGATAATCTGTATGAAGCAACACCAGCCGCTGGCGAAGAACTTATTGGCTATCCTGGTGAACTTGGATTCGGGGAAGTAAACCAAGGATATTTGGAAAAATCCAATGTGAGCGTAGTTGAGGAAATGATGAAAATGATTGTTGCTCAACGCTCGTATGAAGTTATTTCAAAATCAATAAAAACCTCCGAAGAGATGATGAAAATCTCCAACAATATTAAATAGCTAAAATGAAACATTCCAAATTCTTTTCAATTCTCTTTTTGTTTCTGATGTTCATATCACTTACTTACGCATATTCTATCAAAACTGATTTGTTGGAATTTTTAGATGAAAATATTTCCGGAAAGTATAATATTCGTTATCTTTCTCCTGAAACAAAATTTCAATTCCCGGATGTAAGATCGAGAATGAAGATTACTTTTGAATTTTCTGAAAGTTCTGATCTACGAGGAAATGAATTGATATTTGTAAATTTAACGCAAGGTGAAGAGATTATTCACTCGGAAGAAATTTCCGTATTCCTAAAAATTTACAGGGAAATCATTGCAACAACGCATAATATTGCAAAAGGGCAAACAATCTCAAACAGCGATCTGAAGTATGTTAATCAGGATGTTACAACTAAAACTAATTATTTTACCGATGCGAAAAATATTGTTGGCAAGATTGCACTCCGGAGAATAAATTCAGGAAAAATTATCAAATCCACTTTTATTCGCGCTGCATTTGATGTGCAAGTGGGTGACGAAATAAGCATCGTATCAAGATGCGGTAATGTGATTGCAACTACTTCCGGTATTGCTCATCAAAATGGATATATCGGCAATACTATTACAGTTTATAACCCGAGTTTCCGAAAAACTCTAAAAGTAAAAATCAGCAGTGATAAGAAAGGTTTAATCGAGTAAATTAGGTAATAAAAATGATTTATAAAATTTTAATTATTTCACTCATTTTATTTTCTTCACAGGTGTCTTTTGCAGCACCGTTTCAATCTTCCACCTCTTTATATACCGATGAAAAGGCACACAGGGTAGGAGATATCGTTACGATCTACGTGGTCGAGCAATCTACTGCCCAAAACAAATCAGGAACAAATTCCGATTCCAAGTCTGACCTGGGATTAGGATTGGGTGTAGAGGGTTTTAACGATTTTACGGGAGTTTCTTTTTCCGGCAAGTATTCAAACGACTCAGAGAAAAATAAAAATTTTTATTCCCAAGAACAATTAACAACAAAGATCTCCGCTCAGATCGTGAAAATAGATTCTGTTGGTAATTTCATTATAAAAGGTCAAAAAACAGTTATTGTAAATGGAGTCGAAAAGGCAACTGTTCTTACAGGGACGATTCGACCCCAAGATATTGAATCGAACAATATTATTTATTCATACAATATATTGAATGCAAAAATCACTCACATCGGTAAGGGAGAGAAGGTAAAGAAGTCTTCCTTTATTGATAAAATTATGAATTGGATATTTTAATATGAAGAGAATTATCTTAGTGATCTTAATCGTCTTTTCTGCAAATTTTCTATTTTCAGAAAACAAAATTGGCGATATTACAAATATAGTCGGAGTTTCCAGCACACCGGTTGTGGGCTATGGACTTGTGGCGGGTTTAAATAAAACCGGAGATTATCACAGATCTTATTTTACCGAACAGACTGTGAAAAATATGTTAGAGAAATTCGGCTTGAAAACTCCTGATCGAAAAGTGAGGACAAGAAATGTGGCTGCTGTGATGGTTACCGCAAATATTCCGGCATTTATCCAAACCGATAGCAAATTTGACATCACTGTTTCCTCAATAGGTGATGCCCGCAGTTTGGAAAACGGCACTCTTTTGCCTACTGATCTTTTCACAATGGACGGATGCAAAATCGCAATTGCACAAGGTCCGGTATCTGTTGGTGGTTTTAGTGTGGAAGTTCAAAACATCAAGGTCGGAAAAAATTATCTGCTTACCGGAAACATTTCAGATGGTGGAATTCTATTAAGCAGAATCCCCAGTAGTATAGGTGAAGATGAAATTGTTTTATCATTAAAAAATCCGGATTTGAGTACTGCGGTGAATATTGCAGAAAAAATAAATAAAATCACAGATAATGCAGCTTCCGTGAGAAGTGCAGGTGCTGTTGAAGTGATTTTTCCGGATTCAATGTTTTTCACCACATCCAAAGATGAACAGGGAGAAACAATTTTCGCAGTGTTAGATCCTACAATATCGTTAAATATGAAGAATAATTATCTTCATGAAATTGTGAATTTGCCAATTACTCAGGAAATAAATCCAAAAATTGTCATCAATGAAAAAACCGGTGTAATAGTTGTCGGTGAGCATGTTACTATTTCACCTGTGGCTATTTCTTATAATAATATTAATATCAAAATTTCTAAAATTGATGATGTTATCGAATTAGAATCATCCGAACAAGCAGATAGTAAAAAAACAAAATCCATTGTTGAGATAACGGATGAATACACGAAAATGAAAGAAATCCCGAGAACAGCAACGGTGAAAGACATTGTGGAAACTCTCAATAATCTCGGTGCTTCACCCCGAGATTTGATTGGAATTTTTCAGGCTCTTAAACGAGCGGGAGCTTTACAAGCCGAATTGATCTTCATGTAAAGAAGGGAGAATAGAATGTTATTCCCAATACCAATGGTAGATACGATAAATACAGATCAAGAATTTGAAGTAAGTTCTTTATCCCAAAAAGATTTTTATAATATTTTACTAACTCAAATTCAAAATCAGAATCCACTCGATCCGCTAAAAAGCGAAAAGATTGTTTCGGAAATTTTACAGTTTTCAAATTCAGAAAAAATGGAAAATATCAGTAAAGACCTTCAGGCTATCCTGAGCGGGAGTAAAGAACTGAATCCCTATCAATTATTGGGGAAAAATGTTATTGTTGAAGATAATCAAATCAAAATTCCCGATTCTGGCAACGTGATGCTTGGCTATGGAATCGCATCGGAAGGTAGCCAAGGTTATATAGAAATTATGGACACGAACGGAAATATAGTGCAAAGAATTGAATTATCATCAGGGCAACTGCAGGCGGGAGATTACCTTTCGTTTCAATGGGATTGTGTGGACAATGACGGCAACAGAGTTGCAACTGGAAATTATACGTATAATGTGATTGTAACGGATGCTGACGGGAAAACGATTAATTCATTCTCCGAAACCCAAGGGGTTGTTGATTCGATCCGATATAATAACAATAAACCGGTGATGGTTATCGGAGGGAATTTTTATGATCTTTCCGATATTTTGGAAGTATCATAATTCTCACAGATTAGTGAATATATTTATTTTTTGGGGGATTTTGATTTATGGATAAAGGAAGTGTGCTCGGCATTGGTGGAGGTGTGATTCTGGTCGTCGCTTCAATTATGATGGCAGGCGATATTGCTGCCTTTATCAGTATCAGCTCAATACTTGTTACTATTGGTGGTTCTCTCGCAGCGGTTTTGGTAGAAACCTCGTTAGAAGCGGTTATAAATACACTAAAAACCATGAAATTTATCTTTTTTGAGCAGATATCAGATACAAAAATGGTAATTGATTCTTTGGTCAAACTTGCCGATGTTTCCAAAAGAGAAGGATTATTGGCATTGGATGATAAAATTCAAACGATCGAAGATTCTTTTTTGGCGAACGGATTGATTCTCGCAGTAGATGGTAACGATCCGGACACAATCGTTGACTTGATGGAAACAGAGATCAGAGCTATGAAAGACAGGCATAAAGAAGCCCAAAATGTAATGAATGCCATGGGAAAACAGGCTCCGGCTTTTGGAATGATTGGCACGCTGATCGGATTGATCGGAATGTTATCAGGTTTGGATGATCCAACCAAGATTGGAAGCGGCATGGCTGTTGCCTTGATTACAACATTCTATGGTGCTTTTGCAGCTAACCTGTTTTTTATTCCTATGACTGGAAAATTGATAAAACGAACCGATGGAGAAGTCAATCAGAAAAAAATAGTGATTGCCGGTGTTTTGTCAATCCAGATGGGTGAAAATCCGAGATTGATCAAGAGAAAGTTAATGACTTTTCTTCCGCCGGATGAGCGAGAAGTTGATGAATTATAGATTTTATGAAACAGCATGAACAGAACGCTTTGGAAAAGCGTATTACGTTTCTCCGAAACGGCACGACACAACGCTTTGGAAAACCGTATTACGTTTCTCCGAAACAGCACGACGAAACACTTTGGAAAACCGTATTACGTTTCTCCGAAACGTTATAAACGAAACAATTTGGAAGAACGAATCGCAAATGGAAAGAGCATAAAATGGACAAAGAGTTGCTAAAAGACGGGATTATTCCACTCCTTGAAGCCTTCAAGAGTTTTGAAAAAAATTCTAATAGTTGGCAATTGTTATACAGAAAATTGGAAAAAAGTTTTGATGGTTTACGAGATGAATTTGAGAATCAAAACCAAGAGCTCAAGGAATCGTTGCAGAAAAATCTTGTTTTAAAAAATTATCTATTACAAATTATTGATAATATTGATGTTGCAATAATTGTTTACAATCCGAAAAAAGAGATAGTATTCGTAAATTGCTTTGCTGTAAATTTTTTTGAAAAGGATGCCAAGTCACTTATTGGATATAATGGTGAAGAAATTTTAAATAGTTGGTTTGAAATTACTAATCTGCAACAAACTTTTACTTCTGAAAAAAATATTACAAAGGAATCTGTAATTTATAAAGAGAATTTTATGGAATATAGCAACATCTGCATTTTTTCCGATGATGAAAACAGTATGTTTGATAATTGGCTGGGTGTGATCCAAATTTGCTATGATGTTACAAAAATTCACAAAAAGCAAAAGCAACAGTTTCAAAGTCAAAACGAAACTTCGCTCAATTTGATGATGTCAAATATTTCTCATGAAATCAAAAATCCTCTTCTTGGAATTTCTACTTATCTCGAGGAACTGGCTTGTATGGATTGTAATAAAAATAATCCCCAAGCTGCTAACATGCTAAAAAAGAGCAGAAAAGGACTTACTAGAATAGATGAAATCATCAAATCTGTAATCGAATTCGAAAAATTTGCAGAACCCACTTTTGTTCGCTACGATCTTATGAAAGTAATCACTTATGTAATTCAGGGATTGAAAAATTCGAAGAGGGGATCTCAGACTAATAGCAAGCTTCAAACAGAAAATTTTGGCGAAAAGCGGATTGAATTTGTTAATAATATTGGTCAAAAAAATCTGTTTCTGGAAATTGATATTTTTGCAATGAAAAAAGCAATTACTAATATTATTAGCAATTCTATTGACTCAATTGTGCATTCCGGAAAAATTGTGATAAATGCAAATTATGATAGTTGGAAAAATTGTTGCTCTTTATTTATCCATGATACAGGTGGGGGGATTGAAAAGAAAAATATGAG
The DNA here is from genome assembly GCA_034661015.1 of Candidatus Cloacimonadota bacterium. Taxonomy (NCBI): domain Bacteria; kingdom Pseudomonadati; phylum Candidatus Cloacimonadota; species Candidatus Cloacimonadota bacterium. Next base: position 25,732 of record JAYEKN010000094.1, on the reverse strand, counting down.
TTATATCTTTGATCCCTTTTTCTCAACATACCCCAACAAAATAGGATTAGGATTGACGTTTGCAAAAAAGGTAGTCGAAAATCATAAAGGCACTTTCAAAGTGAATAGCGATTCGCAAAACGGAACAACATTTGAAATAGAATTACCAATTATCCAGAAAGTAGATTTTTCAGATAACGAAAAAGGAATTTAGCAAGCATGAATTATATTAATAACATCTTATTGGTAGATGATGAAGAAATGAATCTTGATGCTCTTCGCTTGATTTTAGAACATTATGATTTTGATATTTTTTCTGCAAATAGTGGAGAGAAAGCAATAGAAATGATACAAGACACGGAATACGATGTTATCATTTCCGATGTTCGCATGCCCGGTATGTCCGGACTGGAGTTGTTGAAAAAGGCAAAAAAAATCAGCCCAAATACCGAAATCATTGTAATTACGGCTTATTCAAAAATCTCCGATGCAGTTAATGCGATAAAGAGCGGTGCTTTCGATTATATAGAAAAGCCATTTTCGCGGAATAAACTGGATATTACTCTTCAGAAAGTTGATCATTTCAAATCCTTAAAAATGGAAAATCAATTATTGCGAGAAAAGTTTTCGGAACATTCTTCTTTCAGCAATATTATTGGTAGAAGTTCAGCTATGTTAGAAATTTTTGAAACCATTAAACTAATCTCGAAAACTTCTGCAACTGTTCTTCTTCAGGGGAAAAGTGGTACTGGAAAGGAAGTCATCGCTAATGCAATTCACACTAATAGTAATCGAGCTGATAAAAATTATGTGAAATTGAATTGTGCTGCCTTGCCGGAAAATTTGATCGAAAGTGAACTCTTTGGATATGAAAAAGGTGCATTTACAGGTGCCACAAAGACTCATATCGGAAAATTTGAGTATGCGGATAAGGGGACAATCCTACTTGATGAAATAAGTGAGATGCGTTTGGATCTGCAAGCGAAACTATTGCGATTTCTTCAAGAGAAAGAATTCACAAGAGTAGGAGGGAATAAACCGATAAAAGTGAATGTGAGAGTAATTGCAACATCAAATACTGATTTGAAAGAATTGTTAAATGAAAAAAAATTTCGCGAGGATCTTTATTATCGTTTGAATGTGGTTTCAATAAAAATACCCTCTCTGAATAAAAGAAAAGAAGACATTCCCTATTTAGCCGATCATTTTATCAATAAATATTGTATAGAACACGATAAGGAAAAAAAACAGCTTTCAAATGGTGCTCTTACAAGGCTTAAAAACCACAATTGGGTTGGAAATGTTCGAGAACTCGAAAACACGATGGAACAAGCAATCATATTCTCTAAAAATAATGAAATATCTCAAGATGATCTTAATCTGGAATACAACTCCTTTTATATACCTGAGGATCAGGTACTGGAAAAAGATATTCCCTTAGCAGAACTTGAAAAGATGAAAATTTTGCAAACTTTAGAAAAATACTCTGGTAATAAATCAAAAGTTGCAGAAATTCTGGGTGTTACAACAAGAACATTAAGAAATAAACTCAAGGAATACGAAAAAGAAAAGGGCTTGTAATATCTACCTTATTTAAAAAAAAAGACTCACAACTTTCGTGGGTCTTTTTTTTTGAATGAATATTATTCTTCGAAAAAAGAAAATACAACAGTTCCGATTAAAAGATCAAGCAATAAATCTTCTTAAAAACTTGAGTTAATCCACCGGTTGGCGGGATTAACCCAAGTTTTCTGCCAAAAAAAAATCAATCGAAAAGGTCGTCAATCAGTTTTTGAGCATCCTTTTTATCTCTGAATTCGGCATCCTTATCAAAGTGTATAGTTTCTTCTTCAATTTCTTTTTGAATTTTTTCTCCGTCCTTACCCTCAAGGTTTGTAAGCATAACGAGCACGTGACCAAGTTTTTTTTCAGTTTCATTAAGCACTGACAAAATTCCTTGAATCTGTTGATTCGTTATGTCTTGAAATTGGAGGAAATCCATAATCTGGAAAGTGTTATCCTGATTTTCGTTGATCATTTCAATTATATTATCAATAATTTCCTTATTTTCTTTAATTCCTTCTAATTTATCAATAATTCCATTTTGAGAATCCATCAGTTTTTCTGTAACATCCAGAATATTATTCGTAGCACTTTCTGTAGCATCTGTTACTTTACCCAATTGCGCACTGGTTTTTTCCAGCATGCTATCCACAGAATTTTTAATACCAACCCTGCTTAAGCGGATACTATCCACAATCGTATTAATAGTTTCGGTAGCTTGCTCAATACTCAGAGGAAGTTTATTAACCTGTTTTGTCAAAGAATCAAATATTTCAAAAAGCGTTTCCAATTCAATATAATTTTTGTCAGATTTGGTAGCTTTGATTTCTGCAAATTTATCTTGGGCTTCATTTGCAGTATTCAAAATGTTAGTGAGAATACCCCAAAAATTTTGGGTGATTAAAGCTGCTTTGTCTGCGTTTTGATTTGTTTCCATTATCACTCCTTTATTTTAGGATCTTATCCAATTTTTCTTTTAAAACAGTGGGGGTGAAAGGCTTGACAACATAATTGCTTACACCGGCTTTCATTGCATCAATAACATCTTCTTTCAATCCACGAGTAGTAACCATAAGAATTGGTATGGTTTTCAATTTGTCAGTGCTTCTTACTTTCTTTGTGAAATCAAGCCCGGACATTTCCGGCATATTCCAGTCGGTAATTATAGCATCGAAACTTTCTTCACCAAGTTTTTCCAAGGCTTCAACACCGTTTGCAGCTTCTACATAATTCCTGTATTTCAAACGCTTCAAAGAGTTCCCTATGATTCGACGCATAGTTGCAGAATCATCCACAATGAGGAATTTTGTCTCAGACATATTACTTCTCCTTTTCTTAGTTTAATTAAATATTGGCACGTAAAAGAACAAATTTGTTCCTTGATTTTCAGGCAATGAAATCGCTCCGAAAAATCCTATATGATTTTTTACAATAGAATATATAGATCCGAATTCTTTGTCAATATCTTTCACGTTTCTTTTTTGTTGAGTGAAATTTTTTATAGTATTCTGAATAATCTTACTATTCAAATCAATATTGTATAATGAGAATGTAATTTTTATATAATCCCCTGTATCAAGGCCAACAATGGGATTTCTATTATCAACCTTTTTTCTCGAAAGATCCATAAGAATATTTTCACTTTCATGGATATTTTCTAATTTGCTCAAAAGATGGTTTACCATTTCAAAAAGTTTTGCTTTTCGCAATGTGTAAAGAGATAACATTTCATCCTCTCCGTAAACTTTTGCATTTGAATTTTTCCATTCATCCACATCTTCTGTAGTTTCAATATACGTATTGGAAGCCTCCGGAGGTTTGAATTTTATAAGTTGGTCAATATTCTCAATTGAATTTAACACAAAAGAATCTCGGTTTTTTAGAAATTCCAAATATTCTTTTACCAGCACATTCGATTCTTGTACGGACATTGTGGCATTATAGAAAAACTTATTGGAAATTTCTTGATTATGAAGAAATTTTAGACCATGCTGAATGAATTTATTGGTGTTAGCCATAATGGTTTGTAGATTAGTTACTATACCCCTCGACAGAATTTCAAAGGAATTGATTCTTGCGGCTTCTACTTTTTTTTGCATTAGTTGTAAAGATTCTGTAATATTTTTGTATAATATTATTATTGCTTTTCTTCTTCTGCCTAAAGTAACCGGAATATAGGTTGCAGTTACAGCGGTTTTGTTTTCATCTCTTGCTTTTAAGATCACCTTCTTATTTTCAATTGTTTCACCAAAAAGAATATTATTAAATAATTCGTTAATTTCTTCTCTATCCTTCTTGAAAACTAAATAATCAATAAGTTTTTTCCCAAGAATATCATTTTGACTAAATCCGAAGATGTTTTGAAAACTGCGGTTTGCAGACATAACCGTTAGGTTCTCACTTACGACCACCATACCGTCGGTAAGTTTATTCCCAATTCTGCGAAAGAAAACTCTCAAAACTTGCTCTTGATTTTCAATATTTTCCACAGAACTCATTTAGTATCATTCCCCTCTAATTTATTAAAAATTGTTTTCACACTGTTTACATAATTTATCGTCTCCCTAAATGGGGGGATCCCATTATATTTTTGAACATTTCTCGGTCCTGCATTATAAGCTGCCAGACTTGAATCAATATCTGATTTAAAAATTTTGAGCATTTTCGCTAAATATTTTGTTCCTCCGTTTATATTATCTTTGGGATTAAATACATTCTTTACATTCATATCTTTTGCAGTTCCGTCCATCAGTTGCATTAATCCCTTTGCACCCACATGTGAAATTGCATTAGGATTCCCGGCGGATTCACGCAGAATTACAGCTTTAACTAAATTAGGATTTACATCATTTTTCTTCGCCGATGCATTGATAATATCCAAATACGGTTTAAGAATTTTATTAATCGCCTTTTCAAAATTTGTCATTATTGCTTCTGTTACGTGAATATCTTTGGGATTCAATCCTATTTTATCTGTAACTGTTTGAAAATTTTCTTTAATTTTATTAAATATTATCTGTGAGGGTGAATCAGATTTAGATAACAATTTCGCATCTGGCATTTCACCTGTGATGCTTTCATATATCTCGGAAGATATTCCTGTTTGGGATGAATTTGCAAGCAGTTCGGCTATTCTCGAATAGAGCATACTGTTAAACATATCAAGTGAATGGGAGTTTCCAAATACACCTTCGGTTTTGCCATTCTGTTGCATCATCTGAAGCATTTGATTCAGAAATATTGCTTCAAACTTTTTGCAAGTGCTCATTATTTTTTGTTTGGATTGAAAATCAGTTGTTTCCACTAATGCGGATGCCGGATTATGTAAATTTTCAACGATCATTATTTAACCTAATCTTTCATGATTTTGAGAATAATAAGGAAAGAATTATTCATTATTTCCACATTCAAGGAAATAATTTCCTCTTGATAAAAGTTTGCTGAATATCGAACCATGTGTACAAATCATTCGTTCTAAAGGCATTTTAATCATATATTCCATTTCTTGACTTATATATTTCATTATTAGTATGATTTAGCAAAAATCCTGCCAAAATGTCAAAGTGTTGGATATTTTACACAAAAATTAGTTTTGGCAAGATAATTGCTTTGTTAAGTTAGAAAAAGAAAGGATTTTCAGAATATGGATCTGATAAGATTGTTAAAAGCACGAATTGATGTTCTGATTAGCATTGCAATTCTTGGAATTGTGATTATGCTGATTTTGCCAATTTCACCATCGTTTTTAGACGTTGCACTCGCTTTGAACATAACTTTATCCATTACGATTTTTATTACGGTAATTTATATCCACAAACCTCTGGAAATTTCTTTTTTTCCGGGTATGCTTCTCATCATTACTCTATTCAGGTTATCCCTGAATGTATCTTCCACCAGATTGATATTGGGTGATGCGGATGCCGGAAATATAATTCACACTTTCGGGGATTTTGTCATCAAAGGAAATTATATTGTAGGTTTTATGATTTTCATCATTCTTATTGTCATAAATTTTATTGTTATCACCAAAGGTGCCACCCGCATATCCGAGGTTGCCGCTCGTTTTACTCTCGATTCGATACCCGGCAAGCAAATGGCAATTGATGCAGACCTAAATAATGGCTTGATCGATGAAAATGAAGCGCGAGAGCGTAGAAAAAAAATATCTGAAGAGTCCGAATTTTTCGGAGCAATGGATGGAGCAAGTAAATTTATCCGGGGAGATGCAATCGCCGGTATCGTAATTACACTTATAAATATTGTTGCTGGTTTGGCAATTGGTGTTTTCCAAAAAGGATTTTCTTTTCAGGAAGCTCTCCAGACTTACACCACACTAACGGTAGGGGATGGACTTGTTACCCAAATTCCGGCTTTGGTCATTTCTACATCAGCTGGTTTATTGGTAACCAAAACTCCTACAGAACAGAATGTTGCATCAGGTATTATAGAACAACTTACAAGAAAACCAGTAGTTTTATTTATAGTTTCAGGAGTTGCATTCTTTTTTGGAATTATTCCCGGAATGCCCTTTATTCCCTTCTTCCTGATTTCAATAACTGTGGGAAGCATTGCATATTTTAGGCGTAAAAATTTGCAACAAATTGATTTGGCACCTGCAGAAGGAATGGATGTAGTTAAAACCGAAAAAGACAAATTAGTAGGAACATACATTCAAGTTGATCCGATTAGTATTGATCTCGGAAGTAATCTATTGAATTTTGTTTCTGACGAAAATCCAAACAGTATAAAAGACAGAATACCAATTATCCGAAAACAGCTCGCAATGGATTTGGGAATAATTTTGCCGAAAGTTAGAATTCGTGATAGTATAAAATTGAATCCCAATGATTACACTATAAGTATTCGGGGTAATGAAGTTACTCGTTTTTCCTTAAAGGAAAATTACTTTCTCGCTATTCCTCCCGTAGGAGATGAGAACGAACTGCGCGAAGAAGATAATGTGCTGGACGAAATTCATTTTGAAGCAAATGAAAATACTTTTTTCCCAAATGCTTTGTGGATCAATGATGAAGTAAAAAAGGAAGCACAAGAAAAGGGATACAAAATAATCCCATCTTCAGAAATATTAATTTTACATTTTATGGAAATCATAAAGCAATATGCTTTCAAATTTATTACCCGCGATCTGGTAAACGATTTAGTGGAAAATTTGCGGACCGATAATCCAAAACTGATTGAAGATACGATTCCGGAACCAGTTTCATTTAGCCTCCTTCAAAAAATTATTAAATATTTAATCTCCGAAGACATTCCAATAAATGATCTGGGTTTGATTATTGAGAATGCTGCCGAATTGCTAAGAATAACTCAGGATGCAGAATTGATAACCGAAGAAATACGCTCCGAATTGAAAGAAACAATTGTCCAAAGATTTATGAATGAAAACAATGAAATAATCACGTTTATTTTGGATAGCAAATTGGAGAAAAAGATCGGGGCATCATTGCAGGAGGCAGCTATCAAAAATGCACATCCGAGTTTACATCCAAATATCGCGAATGAATTCTTGGTTGAAATAGAAAAAGTTGTATTGCAATCTCAACAGAAGAATATTAAACCCATTCTTATGGTCGCTCCGAATATCAGACGATTTGTTTCCAAGCTGATATCATCTTTGTACGATGGAGTTATAGTCCTCTCCTATGGCGAACTTCCCCCTACGACTGATATAAAATCAATTGGGATGATTTCAATCCCCTCCCTTCACCCCGAAGGAAATTCCGATATTAAAGACACAGAAACAAATAAAAATGGTGAGGAAATAGATGCGAGTTAATACTTTTTATGGTAAAAGTGTGCAAGAAGTTATTGAACAAATCAAAAATGAATTTGGTGAGGATGCTATTATTTTAAAAACCGAACATCTCGGATCAGAAAAAGTAAAAAACGGAAACATTATAAAAGCAATTGCAGCCTATGATGAACAATTAAATTCCAAACAAATTCAAAAATCACCTAAACGTCGAGACCGTCAATTGTATGGCACTAAAAAACATTCACAAGACATGGACGCAGATGTTTCAGGAAATAAAAAATATGATTTCGATTTGCTCAAGGAGGATTTTCATAAGTTGCAGCAGGAATTTATCGGCATCAAGGATAAATTTCCCGATAAAGAAATTGAGTTTACTCCAAAAGTTTCCGAATATTTCAATAGGCTTACCAGAAATGGGACACATCGTTCTATTGCAACAAATTTGATTGCCGGGGCTGAAAAGAAAATCCTGAAGAGCAAAATCACCGACACTGTCTCAATTAAGGGAATCATTTCTGATGAGATTAATTATCATCTCAATATGAAAAAAATCGAAGTGAAGAAAAAGCCATTGATTATTGCAGTCATTGGACCAACAGGTGTGGGAAAAACAACTACGATTGCCAAATTAGCTACCAATGAAAATTTTTTTGGTAATTATAACACAGCTCTTTTTTCAATTGATACATTCCGGATCGCAGCTATCCAGCAGTTACGCACATTTGCCAATATTTCCAATATCCCCTTTGAAATCATATACAAGAAAAAAAATCTTTTTTCCGCCATCCAGCGAAATCAGGATAAGGATGTGATTCTGATAGACACAATCGGCAGAAGCCCCAGAAACAGTGAATCCATTTTGGAACTTCTAAATTTATTCGAGGGCGTTGCCATTGATGAAATTCATCTCATTCTGAGTGCAAACATGAACGAAAGAGATATGTATGATGCTTATAATCGCTACAAATTAATTGGAAATGTGGATAGAGTAATTTTTTCAAAATTGGATGAAACTTCTCAGCCGGGTGTAATGCTAAACTTTCTTATGATGAATGAAGTTCCTTTGGCTTATTACACGAATGGACAGAATGTACCTGATGATATTAGAATAATTTCCGAAGACAATTATGTTAATCTGTTTTTTCAAAATGAAAGTAATTTGGTGTAATGAAATTATGAATGAAAAAAGTTTTTCGCAAACTGATAACAGAATTTCTTATCCGCTTGATCAAGCAGAAAATCTAAGAAAATCTGCTCAGATCATAAAAAAAAGAGAGTCAAAACTTTTCGACTCGAATTCAGCATACAAAATTGCAATTGCAAGCGGTAAGGGAGGTGTAGGAAAATCAACGATGGCTATGAATATCGCCATTTCTATGCAAAGCATCGGACGATTTGCCTACAAAATTCTTCTTGTTGACGCAGATATAAATCTGGGAAACCTTGATATTATGCTTGGTCTAAAATTAGGGAAAAATCTTCATCATGTATTTGAAAATGATCTGAATGTGGAAGACATTATCGTCAAGCATGAATCCGGCATTGATTTCTTGCCTGCTACTTCAGGTTCTATAGAAATTTTGGATAATGAAGAGGTCGCGATAGATCGAATCCTGAATGTTATCCGAAAACTGGAAAAAAATTATGATATAATTATTTTTGATTGTCCCGCTGGAATCGATCGGTTTGTTCTCGATTTTATTAATTTTTCAGACGAAACTTTGATTGTGATCACTCCCGAGCAATCTTCAATTGTAGATGCGTATGCATCCATAAAATTAGCAATTTTGGAAAATGAGGATATGCCCATCCATGTTGTGGTGAATGAGGTATCCGGTAAAAACGAAGGGGAGGAAATTTTCGACAAATTGAATCTTGTCATAAAACATTTTCTCTCCAAAGAAATAATTCTGCTTGGATATACAGAAAAAAGTGAGGATTGTATTCAAGCGGAAAAAAAGCAAATTCCGGTTGTGAAGTATAAGCCAAATTCATCAGTAGCAAAAAATATTAAATCAATTTCGAGTGCGATTTTTAACAAATTTAAAAAATTTCACTCAAATAAAGGGAAGATAAAATAAAGGAAACGATAATTCAAATTATCATTCAAGAAATGAAAAACTCAAATATTATCAAAATCTGTTTGCTTGTTACAGTAGTTGGAGCCATGATAAATCTGCTAAATAATGCAGTCTCAATCAATGTATTGATCAATGGTTTGATAATTTTTGTTTCTACATATTTGCTGATCCTGTTCGCTCAGTTGATCATCACGATAATTTCAATCTCCATTAATCAAAAAAAAGGTTTCGATGTTAAGCCAAAAGATAATTCCACCCCAAAAACCAAAAAGGTTAAGAAAAAAAAGTAAGAAGGAATTATGTCAGATCAAGAACAATTAACATCCATTAGCAAACCGGATCAAAATAGAACCGTTGGGGAGCTCTCAAAAAATAGTTTCGGTGATAAAAGCGATAGAAAGCAACCCAAAAAAGAAAAAATTAAATTAAAAAACAAAAAAAAATCTAAAGAGCAACCTGTGGTTAGAAAACATTCAACAAAATCCGATAAAACTTCATCTAAACCAAAAACGGATTCAAAAGTTACTGGAAAGGGAATGGCAATCGATGTTTACGTTTAAAGAAAAAATTTCAAAAAGTATTTTTATAATTATGCTCATATCTGTTTTATGGGTTACCAATGCGGAGACGCTTGTTGTGGAAAAAAAACATGTTCAGGATGATTTTGTTCTTACTTTTCTCAATGATAAAAATTTTTCGTGCAACATATCTTACTGCAATTCATTATGTGTAATTACCCTAAAAAACGCAACTTTTTCAGATATGGAAAAGTTACTAATGCAAAACATTTTTGCAAACGAACCGTCTGTGAACAAATTTAGTATAAATTACACTAAATATGATGTGAATATTTTTATATATTTCAATTTCAGTATTTCGGCAATCTATAAAGAGGATTTTGGAAAAAAATTGCGTAAGTCAAATCCCGAACAAAATCTCTATCCTGATCTGAATGAATATCTTTCATCTAATCCTCTGATAATTTATTACGATATTTCTGCAGAGCGAGATTCCGTTGATCTGTTTACAAATCAAATCGGAGGTAGGTTTGATTCTAAACTGAAAAATGCATATCCTTTTTTTCATTTCTATGATTTGAATTATTCTGAGAGAGGAAAAAATGTTAGAAAAGACCTGAATATAATCGAAGAGGAAAATACTCCGGATTATATTTGGAAATATAGGAAAAAATTTGCTAAAAAAATCTATGAAAGCAAAACAAACTTTGTTTTCTTGAATAATTCTAACCTCCTTCTAATCAATTTTGACTCACAGAATAAAACCACAACGCATTCAACCCCTTTCGGCTCGGATGAGAAAATCATTTTTGGAGAAAAGATAACGATAATTCCGGCTCACTCAAATTCGATCTCAGATGCCAAAGAGAAATCAACTAAACAGACAAAGAAAAGAATTGTAACTAACGAGCGATATGGTCACGATTTTTATTACGGCAAAAGGTATTTCCAAAATAAAGAATACGATAAAGCGATAGAATCTCTTGAAAAAACGGTCAGTAAAAATGAATATTCTGAGGAAGCTTTGCAACTACTTGCTGTTTTGTATCAAACGATTGGAGATTCAAAAAAATGCGAATCAACCTACGCTCGTTTGTTGAAAGACGTTAATTCGGATAGACAAAAATCCGGTCTAACATCTTTACTCACACTTGCTTTTTGGAAAAATTTCTTTAATAATATTCAGATACATAGAACAAATTTATTTATTCTTATTCCGGTTGGCATTTTTATTCTGGCTCTTATTGGATTCATTTTGTTTAAATTGTTTTCAAAAAGGAAAAAGAAAATTTCTTCTATGACTGATGATGAACCTTCAACGGAAAAGAAAAAATCAAATAAAAAGGAAAAAACCAAGAAGTTAAAGAAAACAAAAAAAATTAAGAAAGATAAAAAAGTAAAACGAATAAAAAAAAGTAAAAAAAAGAAGAAAGGTGAATTCCAAAAGGAAGAAGACAATTCAGCTAAAGATTCTGAACCTGTTGATGATGATTCTAATAAAGAGGAACCGGAAGAGAAATCGGAGCAACCTGCTTCTGAAATTCACGAAAAAGAAAAGAAGGATGAAACCATAGATGAAATTGAAGAGGAAACCAAACCTTCTGAAGACAAATCTAATCCGGCTCAGAACGAAAAAAAACGTCAAGCGGAAGATGAACTGAAACAAAAAATCGTAGAACTTCTCAAAGAAGGCAAATCTACCGATGAAATTGCGGAGTTATTAAATGTGGGAATAGAGGAAGTTCGTTTGATTAAAAAATTCAATTCACCAATTAAACAAAAAGGAAAAATATAATAATGTGTTTATGTCTTAAAGGAATGGTAAATAATCATGGCTGAAGAAGAAAACGAAGTTAAATGTGAAGAAGGATCACCGGCTTGGATGACAACCTACGGTGATATGATGACTTTGCTACTCACCTTCTTTGTGCTTATTGTATCCTTTTCATCAATCCAGACATCAATGTTTCACAAAGCAATGGGTTCACTACAAGGTGCTTTTGGGATTACTAAACCAGAAACCAGCGTACCTTCTTATCTTCCGAGGCCAGCAGCAGAATTACGAGAAAGGCATAAATTGCTTTTAACCGTTCAACAGATGGAAAAAGCATTGGAAAGTGGAAAAATTCCCACAAGTGCAGTTGTAATGAAATATGATCTTAGCGGCATTTTTATGGATATTAATGATAGTTTGCTATTTGCAAAAAAAAATGCCTTATTAACTTCTCAAGCGGAAAAACTTCTTCTTTCCCTTTCAGATATTTTAAGTTCAAAAAGTAACATTAATATTGATGTGCGAGGATTTACAGATGACACCCCGATACATACGCCCGAATTTTCATCTAATTGGGCATTATCAACTGCACGAGCTGTGGCAGTAGTAGAATTTCTACAAAAATACGGCAATATTGCACCAACTCGTTTGAGTGCAACAGGTTATGGTGAATACAGACCCCTTGTTCCGAATGATAATCCGGAAAATCGTGCTAAAAATAGACGAGTTCAACTTTATTTAAAACTGAGAATATAATTTAATAAGTGAGATATTATGGCAGACGAAAAGATAACAACAGAAGAAGAAACTGAAAACCAAAAGAAAGAACCGAAAAAAGCAAATCCCAAATTAAATTTTGCGAGTTTAAGGCAACTTATTCAAAAAAAGTTCAAAGTTATTAAGGTTTTTAATCTGAATTTGTACATTTTAATTGCGATAATAGTTATGCAACCTCTTGTGGGATTGGGAATAATGAGATATGTTGTTTTAAAAAATTCCATACTTACTCCCGAAAAAATAACTTCTCTTTTGCAAACTACTGTTTTGGATAGTTTAAATAATTATCACGAAAAAATCGCTAAATTAGAAATTGAAAAAGAAGAAACATTAAAAGAGGAGAAAAAGAAAGAAAAAAAGGAGAAGCATAGTTTGGGTACGATGTATGAATTGGATGGTGAAATAATCATCAATCCCAAAGACACCTACGCAATTCGATTTATGGTTGTGGCAATTGCTTTGGAATTAACAGATAAGATGAAGGGGGATGACTTGAAGACATGGGAACCGATTATCAAGGATAATATTATAGAATGTATGATGAATAAACGAATGGATTATTACACAAATCCTTCAAATATAGTTTTGCTAAGAGCCGAAGTAAAAGAATTGATTGAGGAAATATTAGGAGAAGGAACTATAGAAAATGTTTATTTCCCCAAATTTGTTTTACAATAGGAATAAATTTTAACATGAAATTAAGGAGTTTGAATGAAAAAAATATTATCGCAGGATGAAATTGATGCCTTACTCGTTGATTCCGCAGACGAAGAGGAAACTGAAATTGATCTGGATGTGCTGGAGAAGAAAAGTAAGAAGATCGCCAAGAAAAAGATTCGCAGATATGACTTCAAGCACCCGGAACTTCTTTACAAGGCTCAATTCAGAATACTGAAATTTATCCATGATACGTTTGCCAAGAGCTTTAGTGCAAATTTAAGCGCTTCTCTTAGAACTATTGTCGATCTGGAAACATTGTCAGTTGATCAAGTTCGCTACAATGAATATATGTCGGCATTTGATGAATCCACCTGTCTTTACACAATCACTTCACCGGTTATGGGTGATGCTTTAGTCGAAATCAACTCACGATTTGTTCAACTCATTGTAGATAGAGTTTTTGGTGGAACAGGTGAAGGGAATTTCTATGAACGATCTACTACAACAATAGAACAAAAGACAATGAGGAAAATTATCTTCCAACTTATCAATAATCTGAACATCTCGTGGAGAAATGTAGTTGATGTAAATTATCAGTATAAAGGCTTTGAAACCAGTCCGCAACTTGTGCAATTAACACATCCGAATGAAATCACAATCGTTCATTTTTTCGGTATGGAATTCGCAGGAACAAAATACACGATGAATATTTGTTATCCCTATTATGCAATGGAATCAATAATCAAAGGAATTTCCACACAAAAGATCAGAGTAAAAAGTGTCAGTGAAGAAGAAAGCAAAAAAATAAAAAGCACTCTTTATAATAGTAAAATTGATTTTTTAGCAAAAATAAAGCCAGTAAATATTACGATAGGAGATTTTATGCAACTTAAAAATGGAGATTTGATTGTAACTGATCATGAAGTAAAAGACGAATTGCCAATTTTCATTGGTAAATTTCCCAAATATTTTGGACGCTTAATAAAACATGGAAAAAGAAAAGCGGTTCAATTAACAAGAATTTATGAAGAAGGAGGATATTAAAATGCCAGCCAATACAAATAATGAAAAAATCCAAGAGAGTATCAACAAAAATTTGGTTATTAGCCTAGCTGAAGTTCTGGAAAAAGCAACTGACAAAAAAATTTCGGTTTCAAGTTCTCCAAAATCGAACTTCGAATCAAAACAGTTAAAGCAGCTTCTTAGTGAAAACTTTATCATCGTCCCCGTTACGGTAAAAGGAGATAGTAACTTAGAGATTGAAGAAGTGTTTGCCCTTAGTCCTTCCACAACTGCTTATCTCGCAGATTTGTTAATGATGGGTGACGGAACAGCCACCTACGAGAGTTCCCAACATCTTGATGCGATCAAAGAATTGTTCAACCAAACTCTTGGTTCTGTAACTTCTGCAGTAAAATCCGAAAATGAAATTAGTTTAGAATTTACGAATGTTGATTCACTCGAAGTTGGATTGGATGCTCCAATCTGGGGAAAAATACCATGGAGTTCTTACCTGCTAAACATTCAGGACACGGAGAGTGAAGAAGTGAAGAATTTACTCCATTTAATTAGTAAACCCGCGACAACAAGCGAAATTGCGGAAGATGACAAACCTCAGATTGAAAAAAGTGTGTCCCGGAAGGGAAAAACTCTTGGTAGAGATATTAGCATGCTTGTTGACATCTCCCTTCCTATTGTAATAGAACTCGGACGCGCCGAAATGCTTATGGGAGACATATTGGAAATCGGCCCTGGTTCAGTTATCGAACTCGATAAAACCAGCGGTGATTATGTGGACGTATATGTAAACGACAAAAAGTTTGCAAAAGGCGAAGTGGTTGTAGTGGATGAGAACTTTGGTGTGAGAATAATGGAACTTATTTCTGCTGAAGATAGATTAAAAAAACTTAAATAGCATGCCAAACCGAAAATTATGCCTAAAACAGATTTTTTACGGGAGAATAATACGTTTTTTAATCACATTAGTTGCCAGTTTCTTCCCGCTAATTCTAATGGGACAAGAGGATCAACTCCCTGCAGATAGCCTCGTATCAGTAGATTATTCCGGAGTAGAAGGAATGGGAAAATTGTTTTTGTTTTTCCTGCTTATAATCGCATTATTCATTCTCTTTATTTATCTTATAAAAAAATTCCGCATTTCTCAATATGGCAAATCTGTTCCTACCGATGATATAAAAGTAGTACACACGCTCTATATTGACCAAAAGAAAAAAATATTATTTCTTAAAATGTTTGAAGAGATCTACGTTCTTGGGAGCTCTGATAATAATATCAATCTGATTACAAAAATAACAGATTCTGAAACATTGCAGAAATTCTCGAACGACTCCCAAAATATTTCAAAACGCGTTAGTTCAAAATTTCAAAAAATATTGAAAAAAAGACAATGAAAAAAATCACAGTATTTTCATTACTACTCATTATGTTAGTTGCTCCCCTCGTAGCTGCCCCAATTCCCGGTGTTAGTTTAGATTTGGCTACAAGTGATTCCCCGGAAAACGTAGCGGTCTCATTAAAAATTCTCGGTTTGTTAACCGTACTCACTCTGATACCTTCCATATTGATAATGATGACCTCTTTTACTCGCCTGATCATTGTGTTTCAATTCGTAAAACGAGCTTTGGGATTAAATCAATTACCAAGCCAGATACTCATCGGTTTGTCATTATTTCTCACATTTTTCATCATGTCTCCTGTTTTATCTAATATAAATAAAAATGCTCTCCAGCCCTACATGGAAAAGAAAATTACTCAGAAAGAAGCTCTTAAAGTAGCTGAAACCGGGATAAAAAATTTCATGTATAAGCAAACGAGACAAAAGGACATACAATTATTTATCAAGCATTATCAAATGCCTAAACCGGAAACGCGTGAAGATTTACCCCTTACGATAATGATTCCCGCATTTATGATAAGTGAATTGCGAATTGCTTTTCAGATTGGTTTTATCCTGTATCTTCCTTTTTTAATGATAGATATTATTGTGAGTAGTGTCCTGCTTTCTATGGGAATGATGATGCTTCCACCAATGATGATCTCGCTACCAATGAAAGTGCTTGTCTTTGTGCTGGCAGATGGCTGGTATTTGCTGGTGGGTTCATTAATGTCAGGTTTTAAATAATGTCACAGCAATTAGCACTCAATTTACTGCAGGAAACAATTAAAATCGGTATGACTGTTACCGCACCCATCTTGCTTACAAGTTTGGTCGTGGGGCTAATTATCAGTATTTTTCAGGTAGTAACTTCAGTACAGGAATTTACCTTGACTTTTATCCCAAAAATTTTGGCTACTGCGCTTGTCGTGATTCTAATTTTACCTTGGGCTACCAGTTCATTTGTTTCCTTTACGAGAATGCTGTTTCGCTACATAATTCAGGTTGCCAGATAAGGCTGAATAAAAAGTTCCGATGAAAAAGCAAACATCGGCGGATTAGAAAATCCATAGGTAAAAATATGCCTGAAATTCCTTTAGAAAAGATCGAGGTATTTCTGCTTATTCTTTTTCGAGTAAGCACAATGCTGATTTTGATGCCGGTTTTTTCATCCAAAATGATTCCGGGAAAAATTAAGATTGCAATTTCTTTATTCATTGCTTACATTTTATTCCCCACAATTGCAACGAGTTCTGCTATTTTTCCTCTTCAAAATATATTACAATTTTTTATCCTGGCAGTTCAGGAAATTTTTATTGGCATAACCGTGGCTTTTGTGTGGCATTTGCTCTTTTTTAGTCTTAGAATTGCCGGAAGTATAACCGGTTTTCAAATGGGATTTTTTGTCGCATCAGTGATAGATCCCAATGACGGATCGCAAACTCCGATAATTTCGGAATTATATTTTATCGCAGGCATGCTTATTTTTTTTGCGATCAACGGTCAGCATCGTTTGATAGAGTCATTGATTTATTCATTCGAGAAAATTCCATTCGGAAATCTTTTTGCCGGACAATCCTTACTTAATAATCTTACTGGGCTTTTTCAAGCAACTTTTATATTTGCGCTTCAAATAGCTTTCCCGATTATGGCAACTTTACTCTTGGTTGAAATTTCTTTTGGATTTATCACAAGAGTTGCACCTCAGATGAATATTTTCATGGTGAGTTTTCCGCTGAAAATTGGGATTGGGATATTTATTCTTATGTATTCAATGCCGTTTTTACGCTATATTTTTTCTAGAACTTATAACTATTTTTCTGTAAATGTAATAACAATTATTAAAATATTAGGTTCGGGGTAAAAAATTATGGCTGAAAATAACGATAGAACCAAAGAGGAAAAAACAGAAGAACCTACTCCATATAGGTTGCGGAAAGCCCGGGAAGAGGGGAATGTAGCAAAAAGTACAGATTTGAATTCTGCCGCAATTCTTCTCAGCTCATTGTTGCTTTTCTACTTAATTTCTGGAACTTTAATGGAAAATATAACCAATTCTTTTCAACGGATTTTTACTCTTTCATCAAATTTTGAACTTAATATAAATTCATTCCTTCTTTTTGCTCCCAAAATAATTTTATATACTTTAAGTATTTTATTTCCAATTTTCGGAACACTTTTTCTGGTGGGATTACTGATCAATTTTATCCAAACAGGTTT
The DNA here is from genome assembly GCA_034661015.1 of Candidatus Cloacimonadota bacterium. Taxonomy (NCBI): domain Bacteria; kingdom Pseudomonadati; phylum Candidatus Cloacimonadota; species Candidatus Cloacimonadota bacterium. The sequence goes on along the minus strand of JAYEKN010000094.1, from coordinate 7,989 downwards.
TGTTTTTGCCACTAAGCCACTTAACCCGGATTTTTCCCGAATCAATCCGGTGAATGGATTTAAAAAACTGTTTAGTCTGAAAAATCTTTTTGAGGTTGTAAAAACAATTTTAAAGATATCCATAGTGGGAGTAATTGCCTATCTGACTTTAAAATCTGAGTTGGGGAAAATATTATCGGTTGCTGATCGCACCTCTTGGCAGATTTTCAAACACATTTCCAACACAGCACTCACTCTTGGGTTTCGATGCGGTTTTGCAATTTTAATTCTTGCAATTATTGATTTTATTTACCAACGTTACGATTATCGAAAGAACCTGCGGATGACTCCTCAAGAAGTTCGGGAAGAGCAAAAAGAATTGATTGGAAATCCGGAAATACGGAGAAAAATTCGCAAAATTCAAATAATATTATCGCGACGCAGAATGATGAGAAGCGTGCCTGATGCGGATGTGATACTTACAAATCCAACCCATTATGCGATTGCTCTAAAATATGATCCGAAAAAGATGTCCGCTCCAATGGTGCTTGCAAAAGGAAAACTCAAAATTGCCATAAGAATTGCCCAAATTGCCAAAGAAAATAATATTCCTGTACTGGAAAAACCCGAACTAACGCGCAGTTTATTTCCAGTTACAGAAGTGGGTAAAGAGATTCCGGCAGAATTTTATGAAATAGTTGCAGAAATTTTAGCCCAAATTTATAAAAGAAGCGGAAAAGCTAATTCACGAATGCACACTACATAGGGTGCATCCGTAAAGTAGGGATTCGACGCAGATGAACACTGAAAAAACCGATTTTCGCAAGATAAAATTTTTTTGTAAAAAGTGTAATATCAGCGTCTGCCCCGTTGAATGCTTTGTATTTTAATATTCAACAGGGGTTCATCAGCATAATCAGTGTTTATCTGCGTCGAATCACATTCGGAGAATCATTGCAAAAATGCGAGTTTACGAATGCACACTACTTAAGTAAAATTCCCCTGTTTTCGGTTTTCTAACCACCCGAATAATCTATAATTTTCTTCCAGACAATTTCCAATTTACTATAAAATTCATGCTTAGTGGAATTATTAGAAATCAAAAAATCGCATTTGCTTGTATCAAATTTTTGAGCTCGTATTCTTGCTTCTGCATCTTCTCTGGAAAGATTTTTATAATTTTCTAATCGCTTTACCCTAGTTTCATATTCAGCTTTAATAATAACGATAAAATCACAAAGATTGTCCGTTTCCCAGTCCAGCAATAGGGCAGCATCAATTATCACGAAACGATTGTGCAGAGAATTTACTCGTTGTTGGATTCTTTCTATCAAAACGGGATGAACAATTTCATTCAATTTTTCTAATTTGGATTTATCACTGAAAACAAGTTTTCCTAATTTTTTCCTACTAATTTCCCCATCAGCTAAGATTATCTTTCCGAAGGAAAAAACAAGTTCATTCTTTATTTTAATTTCTTCCAAAATTTTATGCCCCAATTTATCCGCATCAATAATTGGAATTGATTTTTCTAAAAAAAAATTGGTTGCAGTTGATTTACCACATCCAATTCCACCGGTTAATCCTATTACGGTTTTATTCGCCAGTTTCATCATGCAATTTCTGTGAAAGTATATCTATGGAAATATCTTCGTGGATCAAGCCGTTCTTCACAGTGGAAATCTTCCCGGTTTCTTCTGAAACGAGTATGACGAAAGCATCAGTTTGTTCGGAAATCCCTATACCAGCCTGATGACGCGTTCCGAATTCATGCACATACTTTTTTTGGGTAGTTAAAGGAAGAATTACTTTTGCTGCTACTATACGGTTGTCTTGAATCACGATTGAACCATCATGTAAAATTGTCCTCTCGTTAAAGATTGTGAGTATTAATTTTTCGGAAATAGACGCATCAATTTTTTCACCTGTCATTATATAGTCGTCTATTCCGACTTTTAGAACAATTACAAAAATTCCTCCGATGCGATTGTGGGACATTGTGCGGATTGCATTAAGCAATTCTGTGAACTCAAAAGTTTTTTGCGGAGGGAATATGCCCTGAAAAAAAGCGTTTTGCCCAACTTTAACCAAGCTGGCACGAATTTCTTGCTGGAAAAGAATTATTATTATCAGAAACCATGAATCTTTAAAGATTTTGACAATTGAACCGAGTAAAGAAAGATTTAGAAATTCCGCCAAAAAGTAGAATATCAAAAGAACAACGAGAGACCAAATTATATGATATGTTTTTGAACCTTTAAATAACATTACAATCCGATAGAAAATATAGGTTACTATCAGAATATCAAGGATATCAAAAAAGCTTGGAGTAAGAAAACTCATATTATGTTTTCCTTAAAGCGTCTATCATTTGAGCCATTTTTTTGTTTTCCCTCACTTCATGCACTCGAAGGATATTTACTCCATTCATTATTCCGTAACTGTTTACGGCTAAGGTGCCTTCAAGTCTTTCTGATTTCTCCGATTTTAGAATTTTTCCGATAAAACTTTTATTTGAACATCCAAGTAAAATCGGCTTGCCAAGACATTTGAATTCCGATATCCGTTTTATGATTTCCATGTTATGCAAAACGGTTTTACCGAATCCTATGCCGGGATCAATGATAAAATTATTTTGATTTATTCCGGCATTTTCACCGATTTGAATGCTTCGAGATAAAAAATCAATAATATCTTCAATCACATCGTTGTATTTAGGATTTTTTTGCATATTTTGGGGAGTGCCCTGAATATGCATGACAACGACAGGAACATCGGAATATTGTGCGATGGTTGAGGCCATTTTTTTGTCAAAATTCAAACCGCTTATGTCATTTATAATATGCACTCCAGTTTGGAGAGCCTTTTTTGCAACTTCGGATTTGTATGTATCAACTGATAGGGGAATGTCGAATTTTTTTAGAGATTCTTCGATAATTGGCATTATGCGTTCTAATTCTTCGGCTACAGAAATTTTTGTTGCAAACGGACGAGTGGATTCACCCCCAATATCAATTATGTCCGCTCCGTTTTCAATCATTTTTTCGATGTGTAAAATGGCTTCATCTTTCCGATTATGTTTTCCTCCATCATAAAAAGAATCAGGAGAAATATTTACAATGCCCATAATCAAGGTCCGATTTAGATTAAGTTGGTATCCCCGAGCATTAATGAATTTTTCCTGCTGTTTATTTCTCAGATAAAGAAGTTGTTGAATATCTTTACGCAATTCGGGAATTTCAAAAATGTTTTGATGGGATAATTTGTTTAGCAATTTTTTTATATTATTTTCGTTTCCGAGAATTATCACATCAGAGCGTTCTATCTGACCATTGACTACACCTCTTGCTACAGCAGCATCTCCACCAAGACTGAGCATATCTTGCTTGATTATATTGGCAGCACCTGTTTTAACGTGTTTCAATTTGATTACCAAGCCGAACGCTTTGTCAGACATCGCCCGAATTCCTTGTGATGAAACTCCGACTTTTTTCATTTCGGTAATAATTTCGTTTTGATTAGTCAGATGAAGAATTCTGTTCATAAAATAAATTTGTGGTTGGTTAAGGTGTGTACAAATTTTGTTTCAGCATGGTTTGTAATCAAAGAAAACTTAAGTCAATCAGCGAGTTGCCGGATTGACCTAAGTTTTACTTATTGAATTAATCTAAGAAATTAATTTACTTTTTATGATCCCTTATAGTTTGGGCGAGACGTTTTGTGCCTTCTTTGATTTGCTCAATCGTGGCATAGGAGAAATTAATCCGCATTGTGTTTTTTCCGGAATCATCACAATTGAATGCAGAACCGATCACAAAAGCCACATTTTGTTCAATAGCTTCCTTGAATAAAATTTCCGAATCATATCCCTTGGGCATTGTTACGAGCAAGAATAAGCCACCTTCCGGAACTGTCCAAGAAACACCATCGGGCATGTGTTTTTCAAAGTATTCAACGATGAGATTGCGTTTTTCTCTATACATTTCGATAATTTTTTTAATATTTTTTTGCAGGTAACCCTTTTCCATAAAACGACCTATAATACGTTGTGAAAAAGTTGGGGCACAAAGATCAGTAGATTGCTTTGCAATAACAAGTTTATTGATGATATCAGGATGGGCAATGATCCAACCAATTCGGAAACCGGGTGCGAAAATTTTTGAAAATGTTCCAAGCAGAAGAACGATTCCTTTGTCATCAAGGGAATACATCGTGGGCACATGTTCGCCTTCAAAGCGTAATTCACGGTAGGGGCTATCTTCAATCACCAGCACTTTATATTCTGAAGCAATTGCCAGAATTTCTTTTCTACGTTCCAAAGTCATAGTCATTCCGGCAGGATTTTGGAAATCCGGAACAATGTAAATGAATTTTGGTTTTTCACCTTTTTGTTTTAATTCTGCCAATTTTTCACGCAAAATTATTGCACTCATCCCATCTTCATCCTGTGGAACTCCAATCATTTTTGCTTGATAGGCATTGAATGCACCCAACCCACCAACATATGAAGGTAGTTCCACGATTACTTTATCTCCGGGATTAATAAAAATTTTTGAAATAAGATCAAGCCCTTGCTGGGAGGATGTAGTAACAAGTAAATTCTTGTTTGTGATGTCCATTCCTGCATTTTTTGAATGTATGATAAGTTGATCAACAAGGACTTTATCACCCTCTGTAGAACCATATTGAAGAGCAATTTCCGGCTCGTTTATCAAAATTTCATTGACCACTTCTTTTACCTCTTCAACTGGAAAAGATTGAGGAGATGGCAAACCACCGGCAAAAGAAATTATTTCAGGTTTTGCGGTTAGTTTTAGCAATTCGCGGATTATTGATTTTTTCATGCCTTTGGCACGGTCTGAGAATACGTTCTGTAAATCTAAATACATAGTTACTCCTGTTTTATGAATTTTTTTTAAAAAACATCAATGAATATTTTGTTGTCAAGATTTGTTAAAATATATCACCTAAATATTGAGTAGTTAAATTCAGATAAAAAATTATTTAAGTTAAGTGCAATATTGAAGAAGACTTTTATCAACTCTACAGTTGGTGATTCAACTCAAGATTTTGGTTAAAATTCTGTGGAACTGGAAAAATTAAAATTGGAGATTTTCATAGCTGGGACCAAGAAGCCACCCCCAAAAAAGCCACCGGCAAATTCTCGGTTTTGACTAATTTCTTCGATATTGGAAAAGATTTTTAAAACGCTATCGGTAAATCTCATATTTTTCAATGGTTTAGAAATTTTCCCGTCTTCTACCAAAAATAATCCATCTCGTGTCATTCCGGTAATCACCAATTCCATTGGATCAATCAGATTTGAATAATGAAAGTGGGTTACCAAAATTGCTTTGGATGAATTTTCAATCATCTTATTTAGAGAACTTGTACCATTTTTCACAGACATTGCAAATGGATAAGCACCTTGCTGCGGTAGGGGAATCGCATGGCAATTGTTTTCCACTCCGGTTTGTTTTGCAATCCAACGATTTGTAACAAAGTTTTTTGGAATCCCCTTTTCAACCAAGATTACTTTTTGGATAGGTGAACCTTCATAATCAAAAGGCTGGCAGGTGATTTCCTGATCGAAAGGGTCATCAATAATGGAGAAATTGTCGCTAAACACTTTCTTGTTCAAATTCGCTTTTAAAAAAGATGTCCCTTCCATATAATCCATTCCGTTGAAACCTTTCCATAGTAAAAACATAATAATTTCCGCCACTGCAGCCGGTTCGAGAATCACATCATATTTGCCCGGGTCAATTTTATTTGGATATTTGCTCAAGTTTGCTTTTTCAATGGCGATCATAGCGGATTTTTCCACATCCACATCATTCACATCTTTTCTCAGAATTTCATTCCAACCAGATGCAATTCCGTCTATTGCTGTAATACTGAATTCTGTCTCAGTTGAACGGTCATAAGCGAACAAACCGTTTGAGTTGGCAATTGCAAATTCCTGCAAAAAATTTGAAAAAATACCGGATGCTTCCATTTTATTTTTTTTACAAAGAGTTACAGCCTTAGAGACCATTTCAGCACGTTTTTTGGCAGTAAAATTTTTAGTTGCTTCTGAAAAATTGTCTTTCGGCTTATATTCTTGAGCTGGCAAAAGTGGTAGTAGTTTTTGATTCTCATGCTGCAATTTAGTGGCATCTATTGCATTTGCCAATGTTTTTTTCAGAGCGTTTTCGGTGAAAGAATTTGTAGAAGCGCTAGCTGTTTTCTTCCCGATTATAGTTCTTATGCGAATGCTGTTAGATTCATTATCTACATTCTGATGAATATAATTATTTGCGAATCGCGTTAAAGCATGTTTTGATTTTGAGATAAAAATTTCTGTTTCGTCTGCTTCGGAAATTTCAAATATTTTTTGT
>JAYEKN010000094.1:0-1530 GCA_034661015.1 Candidatus Cloacimonadota bacterium | reverse complement strand
AGGTTTATGTAAAAAGGATACAGAAATAATTCCAAGTAATATATCAAAATTCTTTACAAAAATACGTGCAATCCTAAAAACATACAAAACAATTTCTTATTAATACAAAAGCGTGGTTGCCAATAAGACTTTAGAAATAGACTGAGTAATATGGATATTACTCAGTCAATATTCAGGACATTACACACCATTTAGAGCTTTGGTACTATGTTCGGATTTACGGAAATATCATATAAATAGGAACTATCATGAAAATATTAGTAGTAGATGACGACAAAAGTAGCCGAATTATGATGGCAGAAATTCTTAAAAAATATGGCGAATGCAAATCCGCTAATAGCGGAACAGAAGCAGTAGGAAAATTTAAGCGTGCTGTTTCCTACAAAGAACCCTTTGATTTAATCACATTGGACATAACAATGCCCGATAAAAACGGTTTAGAAGTTTTAACTGAAATTAGGAAAGTTGAAAAAAACAAAAAAGCAAAACCAGTTAAAATCCTAATGGTTACGGCTCGAGATGATAAAACCAATGTGTTAATCTCAATTAAAGCTGGATGTGATGGATATATAAAAAAACCTATTAGTGCGGATACTGTATTGGATAAAGTGAAGGCTTTAGGATTTAAATTGAAATAAAGAACAGCTAATGGAGAACGAAAAACGTAAAAAATAACCACGAAATACACAAAATAAACGAAAAAAAGTAGAATGCAAAAAATCATTAATCCTTTTATCTAAAATGGAAGTCACCGACAAATTCAAAATAACAAAAAAACGAACAAATGACAAAATTAAAATCTAAAATTCCAAACCAGCACAAATTTAGTCCCAAATCTTACATCAAATCCTCGTTCCCACCCCTAAATCATATTCTTGTCAGCCCATATCAAATCCTCGTTCCCAAGCCCCAGCTTGGGAACGCAATTTTGCTTCAAGCCCCAGCTTGGATACAATGTAGAATGGATATTTGAAAATGGAGCAAAAAACAATGACTACAAAATACACAATATGAGATTTCTCAAAAATTGAATCATGAAAATTGAATATGAAAAAATCGCATTTAATTTAAACACCTATTGGGGACACAATTTGAAAGAGAATTATATAAATAACTAAGGAGTAAAACATAAAATGGAAAAGCAAAGCGAGAACTTAAAAGATTATTTTGATCATGACGCTCTTGTTGAAAGACTTGGTGGAAACGAAGAAATCGTTGAAGAACTTATGCAGACTTTTTTAGAATCTACGGAAGAAGATCTGGAAACATTAAGTAATCTCATTGAAAATGAAAATTCTAAGGAGATATCTATAGTAGCTCATAAATTAAAAGGACGAATTCTCAATATGTCTATGTCTAAAGAAGCATCAGATGCAGCCAAGTTTCTTGAATTAAATGCGGATAAAATGACTGTAGAAGAAATGAAAGCAAAATCTTCAATAGTGGAGAAAATATTTTTACAGATAAAAAAGTTGTATAAAAATTAATAACGCAAAGACTTAGATTCACAAAAGAAAGATAATCAATTAT
>JAYEKN010000093.1:8769-19949 GCA_034661015.1 Candidatus Cloacimonadota bacterium | reverse complement strand
ATTGCCGGATTCCTCGTTCTTTTATTCTCGGTTTTCCCGCCAAACAGAAGTTTGGGAGCCTTGGTTTCACTGAATATGTTTACCAGTTTTCTCGGAACTGTAACTATTATGTATCTGCTTTTGTATAGAACAAATGTGTTTTTGGGGAAAAAATGAAACGATATTTGTTAATTTTGCTATTTGTCATTATCTCTTCACCAGTTATTGCAAAAAATGTAACTGATAGCCTATTAGCGCCACAAAGATTTTCTAAATATATTTTGGCGAATAGCGAAATTGGTTATATAACTTTTTTCGACGGAATTGGTAATTTAGATCCACTTTGGTTCGAAGCAAAGTTGGTTCCCAATTATTTAATAAAAACCAAAAACTCGAGAATGGGTGCAGTTTTAACACCAAAAATAATTCTGCGAATGTTTAAAGAAAAGAGCGATCCTGTATTAACACCCAGCTATATGCCTCAAGTAACGGTTTATTCTCAATTAAACGAAGTCTCCGAAACGAGTCCAAAAGTAACTTACTTATTCGTAAGATTTTCGCATCATTCAAATGGACAAGACGGAGATTTTTTCAATGAAAACGGAAGCATAAACACTTATGATGGTAGTTTTTCTACAAATTTTATCGAACTAGGTTTCTTTGTGTCAAAGTTGTTCTCATACCAAGTAAATGCGAATGATTTTTTCAGAACTTCTCTAGAATTTCATCCGAAATATCTGCAAGACGAAGTTCTAAATGACTTATATGGTAATATTCGTTGGCACAATGACTTCCGGATATTTAAATTTTCCAAAGAAGCTTTTACTTTCCTTTTCTCAAGAAACGAAACAGGCGATAACCATCTTAATAAAAATAAAATACGCCCGAGATTCAGAGCGAATATTAACACAACTATCATTTTTGGTGAGATGAAGCATGCGGATACCTTTGATTTTTCAAAACGATTTAGTGGTTCAATAACATTGTCATACAATCCTGAGTTTTTGGAAGATATTCGCTTCTTTATCCAATATTACTTCGGGTCAGATTATTACAACATCCATTTTGAAAACACTTTGAGTGAATTTCGAATCGGATTGATGGCAGATCCATTTGGGGTGTGAGCTTTTTAATTGAAATGGAAATAATATGAATAATGTAATCGGAATAAATGCTATTGTGATAATATTTTTGCTTATCTCATTTTTCAAAGACAAAAAGAAAACAAAAAAATCCCTAAAGTTAGCAATAAAATCTTTGGGGAAATTGGCGCCAGCCATCCTTTCGGTCATCCTGTTGATCGGAATTATTTTTGGGCTGTTATCCGATAAAATTGCTCTTTTGTTTGGTTCGGAAGGAGGAGTTATCGGTTTTTTTTCCATAGCAATTGTTGGAAGCATCATTCATCTTCCAGCCTTGTTAGCATTCCCCCTTGCAAGTTCATTTCTGAAAGAAGGTGCTTCCATAATGTCTGTAGCTGCTTTTCTTACCACTCTAACGATGATCGGATTTGTAACTTTACCACTGGAAATAAAAACTCTCGGCAAAAAATTTGCTATCCTACGTAACCTGTTTAGTTTCGTGATTGCAATTGCAATTGCCCTTTTGATGGGAGTGATTTTATGAAAAATAAAAAACAGAAAAATAATAAAAGGAGCTATATTTTTTTAGGAATTGTCATAATTGCCACACTTATTCTAACGCAATTGTTTCCGACAAAATCTCCAAAAATGTTGAAAACCTCTTACGAATATTTTTTACAGATGGTATTAATATTTCCGGCAATTCTTATTTTGATGGGATTATTTTCAGTCTGGATTTCCAAAGAATTCATTATGAAACATTTGGGGGAAAGTTCCGGTATGAAAGGAATAATTGTCTCATTTATTTTGGGAGCTTTACCAACAGGTCCACTTTTTGTGGCTTTTCCGATGGCTCAGGCTTTTCATAAAAAAGGAGCAAGTTATACGAATATTGTCATTTTCTTATCAGCCTGGGCTTGCATAAAAATTCCGCAGGAACTCGTAGAATTGCGTTTTTTAGGAGCAAAATTTATGTTAGCGAGATTAGGATTGACTATCGTTTTTATTGCAATTATGGGTTTGATAATCGAAAAATTAATGAAAAATACACCTGAAAAAATTATGTAAAAAAATATGGCAAGCAAGCCTAGAAATGGAGAAAAAATGTTGAAACAATTGAAAAACGGATTAATGTCTCAAATAATCTTTAGCGTATTATTTATTACGATCTTGGTTGTATCCGCAAATTTGAATGCTGCTAAAATCACTGGTTTACAGGTTATTAAATATGTTTATAACCGTTCTACCGGAGATGACCAGACTGCAAATCTGACCATGACGCTAATCAATTCTCGTGGCGATGAGAGAGTGCGTGAAATCAAGCAATATCTAAAAGAATTTGACAATATGGAGAAAAAAATAATGTTCTTTATCTCTCCCGCTGATGTCCGCAATACCTCTTTTATGAATTGGAGCTATGACGAAGAAGGTCGCAATGATGATCAGTGGATTTATCTACCGGCTTTGCGAAGAGTCAAACGGATTTCCAGCGACAGTAAAAGCGATTATTTTATGGGCTCTGATTTTACTTATGATGATCTCGGCGACCGTCATCCAAACGATGACACTCACACATTATTGAGAAACGAAACAGTGGATGGGGTGGAATGCTACGTGGTGGAAAGTGTTCCGAAGGAAGAAGAATATATGTATTCCAAAACGAAAATCTGGGTCATTAAAGACAAATGGATCGCCTTGAAAAAAGAATTTTACGATGAAGATGGCGATCTCTTAAAAATTCTTTATGTGAAAGATTATCAGAAGATTAAGGATTGCCTGATTATCACGTTTTCCGAAATGCATAATGTTCAGTCCGACCATAAAACCAAAATGATATTAGAAAATGTGAAATTAGATACCGGAGTATCCGACAGCAAATTTACCGAACGAATGATGAAAAGAGGTATTTAGTTTGGAGTTTTGGAGTAAAATATCCGTGATATTTTTCTTTGGAGTAAAATATCCGCCTGCCTCGTGTCCGCCAGCCGGCGGATTATCTGTTTTATTTATCCCGCCTGCCCAGTGAAATCTATTTTTTTTGATATTTCATTCGGGTGAAATGATTTTATCTTTTTTATTTCACTGGGATTTCACTGGGATTTCACAGGGGTTATATTTTTCTTTGGAGTAAAATATCCGTGATATTTTTCTTTGGAGTAAAAAATCCGTCTGCCCCGTGAAATGATCTTTTTTATTTTACTTCTATGGGGGAATATCTTTTATTAAAAATCCAAATTCTACCCAATTTATCCGAAAAAAATGTATGAATTCCAATTTGCAACATCACGGATGTTGCACTCCAAATTATTACTAAATGAAAGGAAAAAATGAAACATTTACTATTAATAATATTATTTGTAGCAACAATTACGACGTCAAACGCCCAGATCAACCAACGCGGATTTGTCCGAAGTTATCTCGGTGTATTAACTGAACAGGACAATAAGTATTCTGTAGTGCAGAATACTTTTAATTGGAAATTAGAGTATGGCAAAGGTAATGCGGCACTATTTGCAAATCCTGTTTTTGCTTATTCTGGTATCGAAAAAGAATTGGACATCATTTTGAGGCAGGCATATCTTGATTTGTATTTTGATGATTTTGATCTCAGAATCGGAAAACAGCAAATAATCTGGGGCAAAGCAGACGGCGTTTTTATCACAGATGGTATCTCACCACGCGATCTATCCGAATTCATTCTACCGGATTTCGATGAAATTCGCATCGGCATAAATGCCGTTAAATTAGACTATTATCTTGGCAATTCCACCTTCGAAGCAGTTTGGATTCCTACTTTCCAACCAACAATTATTCCTGATACAAATTCTGTTTGGTCACCAAAATTACCGGAATTTCCTATCCCTGTCAGTTTTGACAATTCAAATACCGAAGTTGAAAATAAATTGTCCAACAGCGAAGTAGCCTTCAAATATTCCTATCTCGGAAGTTTTATAGATTTCGAATTGATGACTGCCTATTTGTGGGACGATAATCCGGCAATGCATATTCACCCACAAGTGAATGATACAAGTGCTGTGATAAAATCAGAATACCATCGGCTACCTTTGGTTGGAGCAAGTTTTAGCAAAGCGGTTGGTGGAGCAGTTGTGCGCGGAGAAAGTGCATATTATTTTGACAAACGATTTGCTATAAATTTTCCATCGTACTTTCAAAATTTCCCCCCGGATGGTCTGCAAAAGAAAGATTATCTGCATTATCTTTGGGGATATGACCACAATTGGTTTGATGTGAACGTCAGTTTGCAATTGATTCAAGAGTATATTCTTGATTATGACGATGATATCAGCAAAGATGAATTTACCAGCACAGTCACATTTCTTGCATCAAAAACATTTTTGAACGAAACTCTTCAGTTGGATATATTTGCATATTATGGAATTAATGACGAAAATGCTCTCTTGCGTCCAAAAATAAGTTATGATTTCTCAGATGGATTTAACCTGCTTCTTGGTATGAATCTCTTCTTGGGTGATGAGGGAAATTTCGGGCAGTATAATGAAAATGATATGGTCTATCTGAAAGTCAGATATGATTTTTAACGGATTGTAAATTATTTATAAATCTTGTTTTTCCCTTATCATAATTCGAGCCTATCTGTTAAGTAGTTCAAGCGTCCCCGCTTGAATAAGCACCTTGCGGATGGTTGTTTTCCAACGGGATTTGTTATCCGCAACCTCCGCAATGGTCGTCGTTTAGATTTTTTAACCATTGCGGAGGTTTCCAACCATCCGCAAGGTTTTGGAGTTTACGGACAGGTTCTAATTAAAAACAAAAAACTGTTTTAAACCTCCCGGATGTTGCAATTTTCCTACCATATTTCGTCTTCGGGTCTTCGTGAGAAATTGGGGATAACATTGACATATAAATTCAAAATATTATTTTTCATCAAAATATATACAGAAATAATTATGGAGAATTAAAAAAACTAAAAATGAAAAACCAAAAAATATCACACGTGATAAAACGTAATGGAACAAAAGTCCCTTTCAAACCAATTCGGATCAAGAATGCGATGTATCGTGCTGCTGTAGCGGTGGGTGGTAGAGATAAGAAACCAACAGAAGGGATGACAGAGCAGGTCGTGGAAATCTTGGAAGCAAAATTTCCGAACTTGGAATCACCACACGTGGAGAACATTCAAGATATTGTTGAACAAGTTCTGATAAAAAACGGGCATGATGAAGTAGCAAAAGCATATATTCTTTACCGTAATGAGCAAAATCGAAGAAGGAAACAAAAAAATGAAAAATCATTTCACCCATCGGAAAATATCCCCTGGCATAAATTGTGGAAAGTGCTCAATTGGGCTTCGACAAATAATTTGCATACGATAAAATCGCTAAATAAAAGAATTGAAAAAGGCGAGTTTTCGCACATTGTGTATGAATCAGAAAAAGCCTATGAGTTGGAAGTGGATGTTGCTGCGGAAATGATACTTACCAAAAAAGACAAAATAAAAACGGTGATCATTAGCGGACCATCTTCATCAGGTAAAACCACGACTACGATTAAGATCGAGCAAAGATTGAAAAAGCATGGGCTAAATTTCATTACCTTGAACGTTGATAATTATTTTTTCGATCTTGAAATGCACCCGAAGGATGAATTTGGCGATTATGATTTTGAAACTCCCCAAGCGCTGGATTTGGAGATGATCAATCAGCATCTTCTCGAACTTGTAGAAGGCAGAGAAGTTGCCATCCCATTTTACGATTTCAAAACCGGAACTCGATACTTGCATAAAAAACCGATGAAACTCAAGAATAATGAAATTCTGTTAATTGATAGTTTGCACGGACTTTATCCTGAAATGAGCAAAGACCTGCCGGATGAAAATAAATTCAAACTTTTTCTTGAACCCCTCTTGCAGATGAAAAATTCAAAAGGAAAATATATCAGATGGACGGATTTGAGGATGATGAGGAGAATGCTGAGGGATTCCATGCATCGTGCTTATGACCCGCAACAAACTCTCGAACATTGGCATTACGTTCGTAGCAGTGAACTCCGAAACATCATTCCATATATAAACGCCACCGACTATATAATAAATAGTGCGATGCCGTATGAAGTTGCCTTATATTCTGCGAAAATGATAGAAAATTTTGTGGATTGGACGAAAAAATTTGAAGACGATCCTCTCAAGGCGGATGCATATAAAAGGGCAAAAAGAATAAAAGAATTTCTCGAAGAAGTAAAAGCTGTAGATGATGACTCCGCAGTTCCTTTTAGTTCTGTAGTGCGTGAATTCATCGGTGGAAGTAGCTTAAAATACTAAAAATGCAATCTTGAAACAAAATAAAAAAGCAGGATGATTGTATGGTGTTTCTTGCTGGAGTTTCAAAAATAGTAGTATATTATTTTTAAAAGTTCAGCAGTCAGATTCGAAAATTACACTAATTGAGGGAAATTATGTGATTATAGATAATCTAATATCTAATATTTGGATTGTGGGTATATCACTATTTACTATTAGCAATTAATTTTTCAAATAATTTATATAAATGTGTCCCAATATCGTTAGGCCAATCTTCTTCAGAATTATTGTCTAGTTTTTTCGCATTTTTTATAGCAATTTCAGTTAAAGAGTAGAGTTTGTGATAAGATCCGTGAAACAAGCTATTGCATAATTTTTTACATTTATCCGGTGTATTGATTCTTTTGTTATCTGGTGTAGCGTATGCACATATTGCGTCTTTTTTATGCAATATAAACCACAATTCTAAACAAGGGTTTGATACATACAAGTGATAATTTTTTTGTTTAATAGATTTATTGATTTGTTTAAGTTTCTTATTACCCCAATTATCATAGTCGATTACCAATGAACAAAAATTAAATTTAGATGGATTTATTTTGTTTTTTCCTAAATAATTGTTTAGTCTATCTAAAACATCTTTGGGAGCTGATCTTGTGTCTTTAATCTTTCTGGGAATTGGAATTATTTCAATATTTTCTAATCTTAATTCTTTTTTCAACTCTATACTATTAAAATAATTGTATTCTGTTTTGGAACCTTCGGGAGAGATGTAAAATCTTATAGGTGTACGACATTTGGATTTTCTTGAGTAACGGGAAGGTGGCATTATTGCCCCCCTGAAATATTATCTAAAATTGGAATTGCTCCATACCGACCTTCGAGATAGGCTTTTCTGAGCTTTTTATCAAATCTGGTTAGGAATTCTTCTAATGAATATAGAATGGACTGGTTCTTAATATCTTTTTTGATAAACCATATCTCATCTCTACGAAATTTATTTAGGTCTAATAAAATTAAATCATGGGTCGTTGCAATTAATTGGGAAGGTTTGTTTTCTGTCATTTCAAAAAAGAGTTCAAAAAATTTAGCAGAAACCAAGGAATTAAAACTTCTTCCAAGTTCATCAACCAATATAACTTTTTCAGTATTAATTGCAGTGTAAAGAATAGGTAATAGTTCAAAGATTCTATGGGTTCCGGCTGATTCTTCATTAAAATCTAATTCAACAAAAGATTTACTGTCTATTCTTTTATGTTTTGCTTTTAGCTTTCCAGCAATATATTCACCTGATTCATTCAAATAGATACAATAATATTCGTTGTTATTATTGCTAATTGCGACAATTTCGGTTTTTTCTTGCAGTTTATTTTTTATGTCATTTTTAATAAAGGCTGGTATATTTAATTTGCTGTCGTCTAATTTATATTTATGAAAAGCCAATTTGTCGATTCCAGTATCTAAAATATTTAGATATTGATTAAAAAAAGCATATAATTTTTCATCCTTTTTAATTTCTATTTGAATTCCGTGAAATTTTGACTGTGGTGTAATAACCATTAGTATTTTATCAAACCACCTATAAACCTCTCTATAATGTTTTTCGATAGTATTAGGGTTTTTATCATTTAAAACAGTTAGAAGTAACTGGTTATCACGAACTTCGAGCATACAAGATTTTCTAACTAATTTCATGTCATCATTATTTATTTTATTTTTATATTCAATGTTGTTTTTACCATTTATAAAATTCCTGATAAAATAGTAATTCTCTGAATATTTTGTTACACTTTTAAGCCATTCTGATTTTATTACATTATCCTTAATCTCAAATCCATATTCGTAACAATTATTGTTAATGTATATCTCAAATTGGAATTTTGAAGGATTTGTATTATTTTTTAATAGTTTAAAATTTGTAATATTTATTAGCTTCTTTGATTTTGAACCATTTACTATAAAATCTTTAGCAAATAAAATGGCTTTTATAAGATTAGTTTTACCGGAGGAATTGGCTCCATATAAAACCGATGATTTTAAAACGTCCGTGTGTTTCTTTTTTTCAGTTTTATAGATATGATTATTCTTTTTTCGAAGTCTTCCATTTGGATAAAGACTTAATTCCTGTTCTTCAAAAATTGATAGAAAATTGGCAACCTTAAAATTAATTAGCATATCTTCTCCTAATGTGATAATTGTTCGCCAAAAACAAAATGTTAGGATAATATGTAAAGAAAATCATTAATAAATGTGAAAAAATCACTTTAAAATGAAATGATTGAAAAGAGTTTCTCGCGTTTTTTTAAAATTAATATTTATTAATCATAATTAAAAAAACATTTTTTCAGCATAGTATTAAGTATATTTTATTACTGAGCATAATTGACCTCGTCGAATATTTTTGCGGAAAAGATAGAGTTGGATAAAAACAAAAGGCTTTCTAAAGAGCAAATACAGGGATTAGCACCACTAAAAAATATTAGATCCTAAAAGTGAGAATTACAATGAACAATTTTAGACAGTTTTATGGAAAAATAATTGCAAATAATTTGACTGAAAATACCATAAATTTCTAAACGGTTATAAACATAAAAAGGAATAGGCAGGATGATAATGAGTATTAATGAAGAAATAAAAAAAATTATCAGTCAAGAAGCTCGAGCATTGACAGAACTTTCGCAGAAGATTCCTATTGAAATCAATTCTGTGATTTCAGAAATTTGCATATGCAAAGGTAAAATCGTAGTTACCGGTATGGGCAAAACCGGTATAATTGCCCGAAAAATCTCAGCCAGTTTGGCAAGCACCGGCACAAATTCAGTTTATCTTCATCCCGCTGATGCAATTCATGGCGATTTGGGCATGGTAATGCGAGATGACATAATAATTATGATTTCTAACAGCGGAGAAACCGAAGAACTTATTGAAATGATCCCCTATTTTAGAAATCACAATAATCGAATTTTCTTGATGACCGGCAATTTATCATCAAGCCTTGCCAAAGAAGCGGATTTTGTAATGGACATCGGAGTTCCAAGCGAATTCGAGCCTTTGGGAATTGTTCCAACTGTTAGCACTACCACTGCACTCGCAATGGGAAATGCAATCGTTTCAGTAGTAATGAAGCAGAAAAATTTCCAAAAAGAAGATTTTGCTTTGCGACATCCGGGCGGATTTATCGGAAAACGGTTGCTTCTCAAAGTGAAAGACATTATGCATTCGGGTAATGAAAATCCGGTTGTAAAACAAGATGTAAGCCTTAAAAACGCAATTCTTGTAATGACATCAAAGGGTTTGGGATGTATCAATATTGTCAACGATGAAGGAAAACTTGTTGGAATGATCACGGATGGTGATTTGCGAAGAATCCTGCAAGAACACAAAAATCCCCTTAATATGGAAATAAAAAGTTTGATGACATCCAATCCGATCCATATCACACCCCAAACTTCAGGCATTGACACTTTGGAGTTAATGGAAAAACATGCGATTACGATGCTGCCTGTGGTGGATGATGATGGAAAGCCAATTGCTTTGGTTCATATGCACGATTTGATCAAAGCAGGACTTGTGAAGAAATGAACGTAAGTCGAACATCCCTGTTTTGAATCGTAAGTCGAACATCCCTGTTCGTCCCAAACTTTTAATTTGTAAATAAATAAGCATAAAACAGGAGAAAAAATGACATTAAATCTAAAAGGAAGAAGTTTCCTCACGCTAAAGGACTTCTCTGGCAAAGAGATCGAAGGATTGATCAATCTGGCGATTGATTTGAAAAAACAGAAAAAAGAAGGAATTTTAAAGAAAAAAATGGAAGGGAAAAATATCGCCCTTATTTTTGAAAAAGCCTCAACAAGAACGCGTTGTGCATTTGTAACCGCTGCCTTCAACGAAGGAGCACATCCTGAATTTTTGGGAAAAAATGATATTCAAATCGGGAAAAAAGAAACTGTGAAGGATACTGCACGTGTGCTTGGCAGAATGTTTGACGGAATAGAATTTCGCGGATTCAGCCACAAAAGCGTGGAAACATTAGCGAAATATGCAGGTGTACCGGTTTGGAACGGACTCACCGATGAATTCCACCCAACTCAGATCCTTGCAGATTTTATGACGGTTAAAGAAAATTTCCAAAAGTTAAATGGAATCAAATTTGCCTATCTTGGAGACGGAAGAAATAATATGGCAAATTCTCTGATGATCGGGGCTGCGAAAGTGGGAATAGATTTTCGCATAGTTGCCCCAAAATCTTTGCATCCTGCCGACGATCTTGTGAATCTTTGTAACGAATACGCAAAAGAAACCGGAGCAAAAATAACTCTTACCGATTCTATAGATGAAGGCGTGAAAAATGCTGATGTGATTTATACAGACGTTTGGGCTTCGATGGGTGAAGAGGACAAAATTCCAGAAAGAATAAAATTGTTAAAACCTTATAAAATTACCCGAAAAATGTTAGATAAAACAGAGAATAATGATGTGATTTTCTTACACTGCCTTCCCTCTTTTCATAATCACGAAACTCTTATGGCACAGAAATATCCTGATATTTGCGAAGTGGAAGAAGAAGTTTTTGAAAGCAAAAATTCAAAAGTTTTCGATGAAGCGGAAAATAGGCTTTGGACAATTCAGTCCGTGATGGTAAGCACAATTTCTTGAATTAAATTCACTCTTTACCGAGCCGTGACGAATTTGAGAAACTCGAGTCGGACGAACTTTTTTAGCTCCAGAGGAGCGTCATATTTGTAGCCGAATGTGTAAGCATTCGGTAAAAATGACGGTGAAAATTAGAGCATCAGAGATGCGACATTAATTCGAACAACTATCTTTGCGAAAGTGAA
>JAYEKN010000093.1:3771-8669 GCA_034661015.1 Candidatus Cloacimonadota bacterium | reverse complement strand
ATGACGGTGAAAATTAGAGCATCAGAGATGCGACATTAATTCGAACAACTATCTTTGCGAAAGTGAAAACTTTGTGAATGAAAAAATTTTCCCAAAGTTTTTTAAACTTTCGCAAAGATAAAAAAAAATCTCGACTCGAACGCAATGGACGGCGTCCGAGAGTTGCGAGGGGGTAAACCCCCACGCTGAATCGAAAAAAGAATGCTGAAGCATTCTCAAAAAAATGAAAAGCAGAAAAACGCTTTCGAGCCAAATCCTGTTTGGACTTACCCCCACTCGAACGCAATGGACGGCGTCCGAGTCGGTATATATTATGTTTTATAGATTTACAAATTTTGTTTTATGGTATTCTTTCCTTCCAGTAATTAGGACCACGGTGAAGATTCATCACTGCAAGGATCAATATCTCATTAGTTTCGATACTATAAAGGATACCATAAGGAAAACGATTCGTAAGACACCGATGGATATTATCTTCCAAAATTGACCAAGCGTTCGGGTATTCTATTATGCTTTGAATTGTGCAGTATATCTCGATTGAGAAATCGTATCCGAGACCATTCTCGCACATTTCATAGTAGTCAATTGCTTTGTAAAATTCCTCTTCCGCTTCAGGATGAAAAGAGAAGTTCATTTACTAAAACGCTCTCTAATTTTTGCAAACACCTCGTTACCCGCTACTGTTTTCACATTGTTTGAGCGTATATCTTCTAATCTTTTTTTCGCTAACTGCACCCACTTCTTATCAGTCTCCGGATTCGGAGAATTTAAAGATTTTAGCAGTGAATCAATTACGAAAATTCTTCCTGTAACCGAAAGCGATTCTGCTTCACTAATAATTTTATCAATGCCATTCATCGTTATCTCCATTTATTACTTTTGAATAAATTAAAAATTTGATAATTGTATTCTTCCATAAGATGAATTGTTGTCAATTTTCATAAAAAATAAATGATTCTGTTTGTTTTATGTATCCTACGATTCTAACGCAAAAGACGGCGTCCGAGTCTGCTCTGTGAAATGCCTTTTTTTTCTATTTCTATAGGGTCGAGATTTTATGCTACAAAGATTCCGCACCGCGGGTGCTTATTTCAGTTTTTTTACTTTTTTAGCTCCAGAGGAGCGTCATATTTGTAGCCGAATGTGTAAGCATTCGGTAAAAATGACGGTGAAAATTAGAGCATCAGAGATGCGACATTAATTCGAACAACTATCTTTGCGAAAGTGAAAACTTTGTGAATGAAAAAATTTTCCCAAAGTTTTTTAAACTTTCGCAAAGATAAAAAAAATCTCGACTCGAACGCAATGGACGGCGTCCGAGAGTTGCGAGGGGGTAAACCCCCACGCTAAATCGAAAAAAGAATGCTGAAGCATTCTCAAAAAAGTAAAAAGGGAAAAAACGCTTTCGAGCCAAGTCCTGTTTGGACTTACCCCGCAGTGGAGCGTGGGGTGAGGACAAGCAAATTGTGAACATTGCTCACAGTTCTCGGCTCAAAGCAAAAAAATGCTTTCGAGCCAAATCCTGCTTGGACTTACCCCCACTCGAACGCAACAGACGTCGTCCTAGTCTGCTCTGTGAAATGTCTTTTCTTTTCTATTTCTATAGGGTCGGAATTTTTTAGATAGTCGAGATTTTTTACAAATCTTCCATCAAAACTTCTACAGCTTTTTGAAGCTGAACATCATCATCAGAAATTTTTTGTTCAGGGGTAAGATCAATATAAATATCCGGTTCTGCTCCCCTACCTTCCATATTGATTTTATCCTTTGTAAACCAGCCACTTCCGGGCATCCGCATGCTGGAGCCGTCCATAAAATTTACATGCCACGTTCCGATTACTGAACCGCTTGTGGGCATGCCGATAACTTTGCCGAAATTAAATTGTTTGAAAAGAGTTGGAAATATTTCTGCATCTGAAAATGAATTTTGGTTGATGAGTAATACAACCTGCTTATCCCAGACATCCGAAGGGAATTTACTTTTCTTTGCATTGAAGGTTCTGCTGGTTGTGTAAGCATACGGTTTTTTCGTCAGTACTTCGATTAAATAATCATGAATCCATCCACCCGGATTATTGCGAACATCAATTATAATCGCCTTTTTATCATAATACTTTGCAAAAATATCTTGCTGAAATTTTTCGTAGGAACTCCAGTTCATACTTCTGATGTGCATATAACCAATGTCATTGTTCAGTGCTTCCACCTTCCCTTCTCTTTCACTCACCCAATTATCATAATGCATATTATATTGATTGCCCCAAGATAATCCTTTGATAGTTACGTGTTTCACGCTATCCGGAGTTTGAATATCCATTTCAATCTTTTCGCCCACTTTATCAAAAAACAGAGGAGCAATTTCTGTTTTATCTGTGATTTTCACACCATCAACAGAAAGTAACAGATCCCCCGGTTTGATATTATACGGTTTATTGAGTTTGGACTTTTTGTATATTTTTTTGAATTTTATTCCTTTTTTCAGTACCTTTGAATAATCGAGGAGAAAACCCCCAAATGCTTGTCGTTTGGATTTGATCCCATCATCTTTTTTGCGAGGGTAAAAACCGGTGTGAGAACCGTTTACCTGCCCAATCATTTCGGACATGATGTCATCCATCATTACCGGATCATAAGTATATCGCAGATAAGGATAATAGCGTTTATACATTTTATCCCAATCAACTCCGTGCATATTTGGATCGTAAAATTGCCAGCCGAAAGTCTCCCAAGCATTCTCAAAAACCTTTTTATTCAAATCCATTTCGTTATAAGAATAATTAAAATCATTTTCAACCGTAGAAACAGTGCCGCCAGTCGTTAGTTTTTTCAAAGAATTACTTTCAATGAAATAGAAACAATCTTGCTCTTTATTATAAGTTAAACTACCGACGTTGGAATCGGAAGATTTTATCTCCTCATCGTTTTCACCGTTGAAATCCATTTTACGAAGAACATATTTCCTTTTATCGGAATCTTCTTGAAAACGGGTATTCATATAATAGATAATACTGTCCGGAGCGAGGGCTACGAGCCAATTGTGACCAGATCTTGAACTAATTGTTTTTATCCTATTGCGAATACCTTCTACATCAACTTGAATTTGGATTGATTCTTCTTCCTTTTCAGCTTCACCCTTATCTTCATCCTTTGTATCTTCATTTTTATTATCCTTTTCATTATCTTCGTCTTTTGAAGCTTCCAAAATTTCTTTCCAATTGTCGTCTTCATCCCAATAATCATCTTTTGGTTGAAGGGCAATTCTGCAAATTTTAGATTGTTTATCAAAAAACGCATAGTTGCCAAATTCTCCCCATAAAATATTATTTAAATTCCCATGAAAAGGTAAGATCATCTCGTCAGTATCATTCTCAAAATCTTTTAACCAGAGAACTCTATCCCAAGAACCCGATCGAATAGTGATGTAAAAAGCATAATTATTGTCAGGGCTATATCTGAATTCTACCACATGTTTGCCTGATAAGAGTTGTTTTACTTTATCATTTTCATAATCCACGCTGGCAATTTGATTGCGAAAATCATCATCCGAGAAGTAAACGATCAGGTTTTCATTTTCTTTATCGCTGACTTGGAGATTGGTTATATGCTTGTTTTTAAACCATTTAACCGTTTCAATTTTATCAAGATCGGTAATCACCGTTTTATACAAAGTTGGTTTTCCTTTTTCCATCTTTGTAAAATAAATCGTTTTATTATCCGGCATCACAGCGATATCTTCAATTCCCTGAATATCTTGTGTGATCTGCTTTACTTCTCCACCCTTTATCGGGACGGCGAAAAGGTCAAATTCATTTGAGAATACTACGAATTTTCCGTTTGGTGATACTGCGTAATCCGATGCAACATTTTTTTCCTTTTTAGTGATTTCAAATTCTTTGAGAATGTTCTGTTTAATGTCTATTTGCAATTTTGTTGCTTCATTTTTTTGGGGATCGAACTTCCAAATTTCATCAAATTTCTCAAAAACAATCCGGTCATTTGATTTGGCGATATTAATATCACGAACTGACCAAACATCAAAATCCGTGAGCTGCACCTTGTTATCAAAATCATTATCCGTAACTTTATAAAGTTGATAAACTGCCTCATTGTCAGCGATAAAATCTGTGGCAGCAAAGAAAATGCTTTTTCCATCAGATGAATAAACAGGATAGCATTCTGTCAGATCGGAATCTGTTAATTTTGTATATTTATTATTTTTAAGATCGTATTCCCACAATTCACCATTGTGGCTTCCCTTATATCGTTCTCGATAACTGTTACCTCGTTTTTGGTAGATCAATTTTTCATTATCCGGCGAAAGGGCACAGTGATAGTCGCCAATTCCGGTTATTTCTTTTGGTCTGGAACCATCAAGAGGAACTGAATAAAAATTTCTTCCCAATCCGAGTTCATATCCTGTGGCGAGCAAAGTTCCGTTTTTGGAGCCAAACAAAGATTTCTTTTTAAACCAATCTCTTACGGCTAAACGTTCTTTGCACACGCATTTTGCATCTCCACCATCTGCCGGCATAACATAAATTCCTATAAACCCATCCATGTTGGAATTAAATGCGATCCGTTTTCCATCAGGTGAATAGACAGGATCAGTGTCGTTCCCAACGGTCGCGGTTATCTTTTTTGCTTCGCCACCTGCAAACGGAACAGTCCACAAATCAGAAAGATAGGAAAAGCAAACGGTTTTCCCATCAGGAGAAATTGCGAGATCTTTCATAAAATGCGGTTCGATTGTAAAAACGTTACTAACAAATGCGAAAATTAATAAGATTGCAATAAAATATGTCTTTTTCATTATTTCCATTTCTGTGTTAAAATATTTTTCACTACGAAACATACCAAAAACACTAAATATTCATTATTCATTTGCTTTTCTATCTAAT
>JAYEKN010000093.1:0-3671 GCA_034661015.1 Candidatus Cloacimonadota bacterium | reverse complement strand
ATATTCATTATTCATTTGCTTTTCTGAGTCAACCATTGCGAAGGTCTTCGACCATTCGTAAGGTTTTACTCAATTAGCTACATTTTGACCAGCCACAAACGGGACAGGTTCTGCAGCCTTCCTTATATTCCACCTTTGCACCACATTCAGGGCACAATGCTTGCTGACCTTTTAAACTTTGTATTCTGGTTTTTGGTTTTTCATTTTCGTTTTTTTCATCTAACGTAATCGAAAGAATTTGTTTTATGCCATGTCCATTTTGCGCAATAAATTCTTCAAGTGCTATAGCCACAGCATCTGCACAAGAAAGAATTTTTTTACCTTTTCGCCAGGTTGGATTAGGACAACGAATAAATCGCAACTGTTTAATAATTGACTCCACTTTTACATTTGAGCGAAGCGCCAGAGAGATTAAGCGCGCAATAGCCTCCAGCTGAGCAGAAGCACAACCACCAACTTTTCCGATTTGAGCAAATACTTCGCAAATACCTGTTTCGTCAACATTTATGGTAACGTATAAATATCCACAGCCGGTATTCATTTTTTTTGTAACTCCAAGTGTAGTTTCACTGCGCTTTCGAGGAGCCACTCTGGTTTTTTCTTGTTCACGCACTTTTTTCCCAACATTCAACACTTGCTCGGATCTGCTGCCATCACGGTAAACCGTAACTCCCTTACATCCCAATTGATAAGCGAGTTTATATGCGATATTTATGTCTTCTTTTGTAGCACTATTTGAAAAATTTATGGTTTTTGAAACGGCATTATCCACATATTGCTGAAATGCGGCTTGCATTCTAATATGCCATTCCGGTTTAATATCATGAGAAGTAACAAAAACTTTTTTCACTTCTTTCGGGATTTCCTTTATTGATATTAACGAGCCTTTGCCGGAAACGTCTTCCATCAATTCTTTGGAATAAAAACCGGTCTTTCGGGCAATTTCTTCAAAGTACTTATTTACATACAATAATTTGTCATCATCCATGACTTTTTTCACATAAACAAGGGAGAAGTTAGGCTCAACCCCGCTGGATGTGTCTGCGATCATGCTTATCGTTCCGGTGGGAGCAATCGTGGTTGTAGTAGAATTTCGAATTCCGTACTTTTGTATATCTTTAAGCAAACTATCCCAATCCAGTTTGGTTGATTCTCTTCGAAATTCTCCGGTATGATAAGTGCTTCCCTGAAAATTTTGAAATGGTTCTTTTTTTTTGGCAATTTGCAATGATTTATATTTTGAATGAAAATCAATAAACTCCATCACTTCCTTGGCAAGTTCTAAACCTTCTTCAGAATCATAGGGAATTTCCATTTGCACTAGCATATCCGACCAGCCCATTATTCCAAGCCCAATTTTGCGATTTGCTTTAGACTGTTCATCAATTTGAGGAAGAGGAAATTTGGAATGATCAATCACATCGTCCAAGAATTCCGTTGCAGTATAAACGGTCTGTTTTAGCAAATCCCAATTGACTATTTTGTCATTAACCATAAGTGCAAGATTGATGGAACCAAGATTACAGGCTTCATTTGGCAAAAGTGGTTGCTCGCCACATGGATTTGTTGCTTCGATTTTGCCTATTTCGGGAGTGGGATTATACTCATTCAATCTATCGAGAAAGACTATCCCCGGTTCACCGTTCTTGTAAGCCATGCTCACAATCAAGTCAAAAACTTCGGCAGCTTTTAATGATTTTGAAACTTCACCGGAATGAGGTGATATAAGTTGATATTCTTCATCAGCTTCAACAGCATCCATAAATTTTTTTGTAATTCCCACACTAATATTAAAATTTGTGAGTTCTTTATCATCTTCTTTAGCAGTAATAAATTCAAGAATATCCGGATGATCCACATTAAGAATGGCCATATTCGCACCACGGCGAGTGCCACCTTGTTTCACCGCATCTGTGGCGGAATTAAACACCTTCATAAATGTTATAGGACCGCTGGACACACCGCTCGTAGATCGAACCAGTGCATTTCGCTCACGCAATTTTGAGAATGAAAAACCGGTTCCCCCACCGGATTTATGAATTAAGGCAGCATTCTTTACGGACTCGAAAATATTTTCCATGCTATCTTCGATTGGTAAAACAAAGCAGGCAGAAAGCTGTTGAAGATCGTTCCCTGCATTCATCAACGTGGGTGAGTTGGGCAGAAAATAACGATTGTCCATAACATCAAAATATTTTTTCGCTTTTGCTTTATTCTTTCCTGCGATATTTGTGCTAACTCGTGTGAGCATTCCTTGCGCATCTTCAATGCAATTTCCATTTTCATCTTTTTGAAAATATCGTTTTTTTAAAACTGCTAACGCATTATCTGTTACTTTCATCTAATAATCCTCTCGTATTAAAGGCGGACTAACTCGCAGGTGAAAAATTAAAATTCTCTACCCTTTGCAGCTATCACACCATTTTTATAATAATGTTTTATTTCTTTCATCTCAGTTACCAAGTCAGCTAATTCGATCAATTCAGGAGGAGCATAACGTCCGGTAATGACCAACTCGATATTTTTATATTTCTTAATTATTGGGATCACTTTCTCCAAATTTAAAAGTCCAAAATCAAGAGCAACGTTCAATTCATCCAAAATGACTAAATCGTATTTAGCATCCTCTAAGATTTTCTTTGCTTTTGCAATTCCTTTTTCAGCTTCTTGGAAATCAATCTCTTTAGGATTTTTTTTATCAATCAAGTCTGGTGTTCCAAATTGGAAAACATCAATATTTTCGATTTGTTGTAAAAGTTTAATTTCCCCGTAAGAAAAATTTTTCTTCATAAATTGAATAAGGCAAACTCTTTTTTTATGCCCAAGAAATCTGATTGCCAACCCGATAGCTGCCGTGGTTTTTCCTTTGCCATTTCCAGTGTAGATTTGTAACATAAACCTCTTTTTTACTGCCTAATTCGGTCGAAATTCTATTCAGTATTAATATTCGTTTAAAATTGATAAGTGGAATGTATTAAGTATCTTAGAAAACAAAATGGTGGGTAGTACTGGATTCGAACCAGTGACCTCTACGATGTCAACGTAGCACTCTAACCAACTGAGCTAACCACCCACAATTGAGAGACAGATTCACAGAAAAGCAAAATTATTGTCAAAAGATTTAATTATTTTTTTTAATTATAGAAAATCTTTAATATTATCATATTTTTCTACTGTATATAATTCATCTTCTACGAATTTATGAAAACTATCTATGTTACTGTTAAAAGTTTGATTTATTTTCAAAAAATTTTTCACAATATTTGACAAACATTTTTGTCCTATTCAATTCTACACAAAATATAAAGCGTAAAATTATTAGAAAATTATAGGAGTATTATGGGAATTAAATTATTTGGTTTTTTGCCAAATGCAGTTTGTAAAGTTAGGGGAAGCTATCTTGAAATTAATTGAAAAAATAAATAAAAACCTCATTTCACTTCTCCCATTTCACTTTTCACCCAATATGTTTTACATTCATAATTCAAAATTCATAATTTTACATTTCTCTCTGCCCCTCTTTTACGTAATAAGAGTTGTTTTAATAGTATTATTTTTTATGTTCTATTTCGGAACTTGTTTTGCAGAAAAATATTATGTTGATCCTTCGAATTCAACGAATTATAATTCGATCCAGCCAGCTATATATAAAGCATTGGATAATGGCGGGA
>JAYEKN010000092.1 GCA_034661015.1 Candidatus Cloacimonadota bacterium | reverse complement strand
CCCTCTCCTATCGAGGAGAGGGAGATAAAAGTTCCCCTTCTCTTTGAAGAGAAGGGGTTAGGGGATGAGTTGTAAAAAGGATGAAGAATATATTTTACTTGATATGCTACTTTACGGACAGACACTAATTAGAGTCTGTCCGTAAAGTAGCCTTCTCGAGAAGTCACGGACCATTCCGTGACGAATTGAAAAAATTATTTATTAAGTTAATTAGCGTTATATTTGTGAGTTGGAAAATCTTAAGTCAAGTTCAAAAAAACGGAATTTAACTCAAGATTTTCCTACGGTTTTAAAAAAACGGAGTGAGGGTTGTTGCCCTTTCTCCGTTTTTTGTGAAATACTTTTTTTACAGCAAATTAAAATTTCAATTGCATACTTGTAGAAAATCCTAATCCCTTTGCTCCATAAAAGAGAGCTCCGTAATTGCGGATTCCCCAGTTAAATTCAAAGTGATTGAAACATAATCCGGTTCCAAATGAAAAGTGTATTCCTTCCTTACCGCCAAATCCGATTCCAGTCCTGATGGGAAGCCATTTGAGTGGGGCATATTCTGCTCCGAAAGATACTTTGGGAGTCGTAGAAGTTATAACACTATTTTTAAAACCTTGAACGTAATTCATGAAGAACAAAATATCTACATAAAAATCACTATAATTATATTCGGCGCCAAGATGAAGTTCAACCGGAAGAGATTGGGTAAAACTTCCAACTGCATAAGTGGTGTCAACAACCAAAGAATCCTCAAAATTTAAAATATTCAAAGTATCGGAAATAATTGTCAGGCAAACTTCTTCGCAGTCGTTTTGCCAATTTATAAATCCGAAAATGTTATTGATTGCCAATCCCACAGTCCACTTTTCATTTATGGGTGAATAGAAGCCTATGTTTGAGCGGAAGCCAATACCTGCGGGTTTGTTGTCAGCAAAACTCACAGTGCTATCCGTGGTGTTTACACCCGCTGTTTTTACCTTCATATCATTTTCGATTATTGAGTATCCATTATTTTGAACCTTAAATGTTGAAGTTAATTTTTCCATTTCCGCATAACCCAAACCGGAAATAATTCCCATACTAATACCTGCATAAATCGGGGGAAGAGAGTCTAATTTAGGGAAAATCTTTTGCGGATATATTTGCTGACCATAACCGAATTTCGTTTCCAGAAAACTAACAACTTTAACATCTGCATCGGAAAAATCAAATTCCTCATTCACAGTATTACCGAATAAAAGCAAATCAAACATATCTTTTGGAAGGGTGATATCAGCATAGGTTTGCTCACTTATCGAAAAACCGATTTTCCAAACGGAGAAGGAAGCAAAGGGCAAATTTAAATGGGTTGCAGTAAATAAATTCATTCCAGAATCGGGGATATTATCGAGAAGTTTTTGCTTTTCATTCTCATCTAAAGAATCACCCGTAGTTTTGTTGTAAGTTCCGAGTGAAATCGAATTGTTTTTTAATCGCATATCTAAGTGAAAAAGGTTTAAGGTAACATTATCAGTTTTCAAACCGAGATTTGCCGGATTCCATTCCAGCGATTGAAAGCCGGAAGATCTTGTCAAAAAAGCATCACCGAGAGCAAGGCTTTTGGGATTATAAATATTTATTGCAAACAGAATATTTGCACAAAGCAGAATGAGTATCAGGATAATTATTTTCTTATTCATTATTATTCCTCCCAGAGTGATTCGTCAATGTGAACTTTTACTGATAAAATACCGATCAAATTTAAGTTATCAGAACCCATACAAGTAACAATATTTCCATTTGTTCCAATAATGTCGAATTCTGTTCCAACATAGACATCGGGATTTGTGAAGACGTTAAGGTCGCCCTCTGCATTGTTAAGCTCAATAAAAAGCACACCCGGAGTAGGATCTCCGGAAACACCATTGGTCGTATCAATAACCGCCGGTTCGATGATTAGCGAATCTATAATCAATTCCGGTTCTGTCCAAACTTTTGATGAATCTGAAGCAAAATAAAGACGAGCGGTAAAACCAAAGGGGAATTTGTTCTCCGTATTTAATTTTACTTTTACATTATTCAAATTATTCTGAATTTTGTCTTGCGTTTCGTCATCAATTTCAATATGCTGAAGCGTGTCCATCGTAACGGTATGGTCGTTTATAATAAATGTGAAAGGCGTTTCAAGAGTGTATGAGCCGGCAATGGAGTCTTCTTTTGTGATATTGCCAACCGTGATCCCATCTCCAACAATGGCATAGGGATTTCGAGCCACGATTTCTGTAGGTATAAGATTTAACAATTCGGAAACACCCGCACTTACACAAAGCGTAGAAGTGGCATTAGGAACCAGAACGCCGGTATTATTATCAATCACAATCACAGCGCTATCCCCGGCATCGTTTTTCCCGACAAGATTGATATACAACCAGCAGTCAAAACCCGTGCCATTATAGACATCAAGGTGGAGTTCGGCGTTTTGGAAGTTCATAACTCCGTTAAGACTGTCTGGAATATTTCCAATATCAATTGCTTCATCAATATCGTCCACATCAAATCGTTTCTCATTTATGATGCCCTTAACTTCGTCGAATATCATATCACCAATACCAATTGTTGCTTTCACCTCATCTTCGTAATAAACGGTTACATAGTTATTTGTGCTATCTGTAATTACTGTATAAGAATAATGTAAAGAATCTATTGCTAATGTAGCAGCCTGATCATTCCCAATTGTATGATTTGCAAAACTGATAAGTGTGTCACTCGGGCAACGCAGATTAATTATTAGGGTATCACCGTTTGAATCAAATATTTCTTCAAATACAATTTCAATATCCGCACCAAACGGAAGAGAATAATCTTCCTCCTTTATCTGTATTAACACGTCACAACTATCAATTTTGGCAAAGTGCAAACTAAATTCACCGGTGCTGTCAATCACAGTTGCGTCTTCATCTTCAATTGTAAAACTGCCGAATTTTCCGGTTATTTCTTCAAAAATCAAATTGCTTAAGGTAATATCAGCAGTTACAATATCGGTGTTTGAAATTTCAATCTCCTGATCCAAAATAACCGTTGTATGATAATGAAGAGTTTGAAGTGGGGGCACGAATTCTATCCAATGGTCAGCAAAATCAAACTGGAAGTTATTAAAATTATTATCAATCACAAGAAGGAGGGGTTCACCGGCAGGTGTTTCTATCTCATCAAACAAAATCTCAACCCTACTCGGAGTTTCAAGATCTATTCCTGTTAACTCAATATTAATGTTTCCTTCTTTGATTTGTGCAGATTGCAATTCAATTATGTCATCATCCAGTTCTATTTCACCATCGTTATTAGATTCTTGGTCAATTATTCCATGAATCGTTTCAAATTTCATTCTGCCGAATTCAATATTTGTCAGAATTTGATCTTCCTGTGTAACCAAAACATAAGTAGGGGGAGGATCACTGGAAGCATATAGGGAAAAATCAAGAGAGTCAAGCGGATCAGTTCCGAGTGATTGAATTACACATCCTGCAAGATCAATCGGAATATTAAGATTACTTCCGGAAATAATAGGCTCTTCGATTTTAATTTTGAAAGGTGTATTATCCGGAGGAGGATTAAATAGTTCAGAAAATTCAATAATTAACGTATCAATATTAACTGGCAAATTGCTATCAATATAAATATTTCCAATGCAACTATCAATCGTAGCAGAAATCACCTGAATGCTTTCGTCAGAAATGGAAATTGCATCTTCGTGATTAACTGAAGCATTCTCAATAATAGCATTTGCTTCTGAAACGGACATATTTCCAACACTAAATGTAACTCCAAATGTATCGTCCTCATCAACATTAACCGGTCCCGATGAACCGTCAGTGGTCAAATAACATACCATATAATTATCCATATATACGGTCTGTCCATCAAACGGGATTGAAATGTATTCTATGGCTCCGGGTTCAATAACATGATCAATATAATGCGTGAACATAAAAATGGAGTCGGGATGTGATGCTGCTGTGCCATTAGTCCAAAATTCAAAATGCATTTGATCATTTTGGTTTGGGTGAGTGGAACTTAAAGGAATCTCCGTATTATTTTGAAATGTAATATAAACAGTTCCGGTATCAATGATAACGTATTCGATATTTTCATTTTCGAATACACTAAAATCCTGATAAAATGGTGGGAAGTTATATAGAGGGGGAATTACTTCACCCACTACGGGTCCAACACCACCACCAAGAGCTTCGTTGGCAAAATCCAAGACGTGGACTTCAGCATAAGCATCCCCGGTTCCCCCGACTTCGATTCTGTCCATACTTCTTTCAAATTCTTGTTCCTGAGCATCAATTTCCAATTCATCACCAACTGCGATAGTAGTCTGTTCATTCCTGCTATCAATTTTAAGTTGATCTCCGATTTCTTCCTCAAAAATTTCTGTTTGTCCATCAACTTTAAGTTCATCACCAACATTGGAAGTTTCAATGTCATTCGAGGCAGAAAAATAAACCGTATCGCTCTGCATACTGATAATATAATCTTCTGTTGAA